>CAJXWA010000189.1 GCA_913062525.1 uncultured Alphaproteobacteria bacterium
TTAGGGTCCCAACGCCCTTATTAACGCTTTATGGTTTTGCTTTCACCAGATCAGCCCCGGCAATTGATAGTTTCCAGCAATTGGACAAGATGCTGCGAATTGGTATTCAGCGCGGAGTTGTTTGGGCAGAAAATGCTGTCCGACATCGCAAGGGCGTTGTAAGAGTTACAACAGCCACTGTGAGCTGGCCGATAAGTTAGCAAAGGGTGCCATAGACGTTGCTCTGGCCACCGAAAACGGGATTAATGGGAAATTTAATAAAAGAAGATCGACCGAACGTTTTTATCATGGCGAGCCAATAATAAGCTTTAAAGTATATCATTATTTGCATAAAAAACATGAAGGTTTGATTGCTAAAGTTGATGTTGAAATAAAAAATATGTCAAAAAATGGAGAGATCGAAAAAATCGCAAACTTCCCATTTCGCAAAATTAATTAGTTTTTATAAATTTAAGGCGCATATTCACTCTATCACCAGTATTTGTTGAGTGAAAATTAGGGACATAACGATGTACCTGCTTCGTGCGTTTATATATTTAGTTATCCTCTTTTCAGTAGGAGGAATTTTTCTTACTCCTTCACAGTTATCAGCAGACCCCAAAAATCTCGTTTTTTCGCAGATAACGGGGAGCGTTGTCCAAAGGTCAGGGGCTGATCTACTGAAAGTAATTTATAGAAGGTTAGGGATTGATGTTTCCTTCATGCTGGCGCCTGCTCGTCGAGCATTGGATTTAAGTAACAAAGGAAAAACAGACGGTGAAGTTTTTCGCATCTACAGCGCGGGTAATGTCTACAAAAATTTAATACGGGTACCAACCCCCATAATTTCTCTCAGCAGTTATGTGTTTACTCTCAATAAAGAATATATTGTGAATTCCACTGAAGAACTCAAGTCCGTGCCACGTGTTGGAATCGTTCGCGGGATTATTTGGGCAGAGAAACTTGTAAAAGGTCGGCGAGGGGTTGTTTACGCAGACAATGCCGTAGAACTGGCAAGTAAACTTTTAAAGGGGTCTATAGATGTGGCTCTCGCTAATAGAAAAACAATGCAATCCGAATTTAAAAAACGAAATATGGTAGATAAACTTTATAAAGGAAATCCGATAAAGATTGTCTATGTCTATCACTATTTACATAAATCGCATGTGGATTTAGTGGATGATGTAGACGAAGAGATAAAAAAGATGATTATTAATAATGAAATCGAACAAATTATTGGCCTCCCGTATATTACTCTAAAATAACAAAAAGCCCCGGCATTTCTACCGAGGCTTTGAGTTTACCGTTATGACATCTAGCGTTTTACACTTCTAGGGGCATTTTGTTCCCGGCGTTTTGATAAGGCGTCGAAATGAGTGTTAAATGTCGGGCGTTTGATATAGCGACCGGCACCTTTCACCACATTCAATTGACCGTCTTTAAAGACCACATTGCCCTGACTGATGGTATGGCTTGGTGAGCCTTTGACTTCCATGCCCTCAAAAATATTGAAATCAATATTTTGATGATGGGTTTTAGCGGAAATTGTCCGAGATTTTTCAGGGTCCCACACCACAATATCAGCATCTGCACCCACAGAGATTGATCCTTTGCGCGGATGAATGTTGAATATTTGTGCGGCACTTGTTGAAGTGGCCTTTACGAATTCATTCATTGTCAATCGGCCCGAATTTACACCGTGATGCCACAGAACCGCCATTCGATCTTCAACACCTGATGTGCCATTGGGGATCATTGTAAAATCATCTTTACCTGCTGCTTTTTGCGGCGCACAGAAACAACAATGATCAGTTGCTGTCGTTTGCAGATTACCAGACTGTAAACCTCGCCACAGCGCTTCCTGATGCCCTTTAGGCCGGAAAGGCGGGCTCATCACGTGAGCTGCGGCAAATTCAAAGTCCTCGTTATAATATACGCTATCGTCGATTAACAGATGGCCTGCAAGCACTTCACCAAAGACGCGTTGCCCTTCAAGGCGGGCCCGGGTAATGGCTTCCAACGACTCTTTGCAAGACACGTGAACAATGTAAATAGGTGTGTCTAGAACTTGCGCAGTCCGGATCGCCCGGTTAGCGGCTTCGCCTTCAACTTCAGGAGGACGAGATTGCGGATGACCTTCTGGGCCTGTAATGCCTTTTTTCAGCATCTCTTGTTGCAGGTAGTATACCATTTCACCGTTTTCGGCGTGAACGGTCGCCATAGCGCCCAGCTCACGGCAGCGATTGAAACTGGCAAGCATCATTTCGTCGGACACCATGATGGCATTCTTGTAAGCCATGAAATGTTTGAAAGAATTGATACCTTCTTGTTCTGCAAGGATACCCATGTCCCGGTGAACACTCTCATCCCACCAAGTGATGGCAACATGAAAACTATAATCAGCAACGGATTTTTCAGCCCATCCGCGCCATTTTTGATAGGCCTCAATGATTGGCTCTTCCGGATCAGGAATAACGAAATCGATAATTTGGGTCGTACCGCCAGCAAGAGCAGCTGCGGTCCCCGTATAGAAATCTTCTGACGCAACAGTGCCCATAAACGGGAGTTGCATATGGGTATGGGGATCAATGCCGCCCGGCATCACATACTGCCCGCCAGCATCCACAACTTCTGCACTGGAAGGAACTTCCAGATCTTTTCCTATGGCTTTGATAATACCCTCTTCACAGTAAACATCTGCGCGAAAGGTAGTTTCAGAGGTAACGACCGTGCCGCCACGTATCAAAGTTGACATTCCCATCTCCTGTTTTCTTATCCCAGATCAGACTCTACCCACTATTTTAACTATTATCATAGGTAGTTTTTCCTATTTTAGCTTTGCCTTTTGAAAAAGGACAGTTAAAATCCTGACCAACTGGTCAAAAACATCAATTAATTTGAAGTTCTGGGAGGGACGTTGATATGGCAATTGTAAAATCGGGCCTGATACAAGTGGGATTGAAGGGTAACACGGACATGTCGCCCAAAGAAATTAGCGACTTAATGATCGAAGCGCATATCCCACTCATTGAAGAGGCTGGGCGGCAGGGCGTGCAAGTTCTGAGCTTTCAAGAGGTTTTTAATCAGCCGTATTTCTGTCCATCTCAAGATCCAAAATGGTATGCTGCCGCTGAAAAAGTTCCCGACGGGCCGACTGTCAATTTGATGAAAGAATATGCCCGACAATACAATATGGTCATCGTCGTTCCCATTTATGAAGAAGAAAAGACCGGTATTTATTACAATACGGCGGCCGTTATTGATGCGGATGGCACCTATCTTGGTAAGTACCGGAAAACCCACATCCCACAGGTCGCCGGTTTTTGGGAAAAATTCTTTTTCCGCCCTGGCAATTCTGGTTGGCCTGTCTTTGATACGGCTTACTGTAAACTCGGTGTTTATATCTGTTACGATCGGCATTTTCCCGAAGGTTGGCGAGCGCTTGCGCTAAATGGCGCAGAATACATTGTGAACCCATCGGCCACCGTAAAAGGCGTTAGCCAATATTTATGGGAACTGGAACAACCAGCCTCAGCCGTTGCCAACGGAGTCTATATTGGCGCCACAAACAGGGTTGGAACCGAAGGGCCGTGGAATATAGGCGAGTTTTATGGATCGTCCTACGTGGTGAACCCTCGCGGCGAAATTATCGCACAAGCCTCTGATAATAAGGACGAACTAGTTGTTGTTGATATGGATATGGATATGATCCGCGAAATCCGCAACAACTGGCAATTCTTCCGTGATCGTCGCCCGGACACATATCTTGATCTTGCGGATGATCGCGTGAGTTAGTATGCGCTACTGCTTGGCGGCCTTATTAATCTGCCGTTCACGGTAGAGAATATAAAGGCCGCTGCCCACGATGATTGTGGCCCCGAGGATTGTAAATTCGTCTGGAAGGTCGCCAAAGGCGAAGAAGCCAAATATCGCGGTCCAGATAAGCTGAGTGTAGGCGAAGGGTGCTGCAGTTGATGCCGTGGTGTAGGTGAAGGCGATAATAATGATGAAATGGCTAACGCCGCCAATCAGACCAATGAGCGCAAGCATGCCCCAGCCGAACAAATCCGGTTCTACCCAGAAAAATGGGGCAACAATACTCATGACAATCGTACCAACCAGTGCCGTATAGAATATAGTTGTGTAGGAGCTATCGACCCCAGCTAATTTCCGAGTAGCGATTTGGTAAGAAGCGTAGAATATAGCCATACCAATGACCAGGAACATTGCAGGGTGCACTTCTCCAAAACCAGGCCGCAGAATTATAAGCGCGCCAACAAAACCCACAAAAACCGCAGACCAACGCCTGAAACTAATTTTTTCACCCAAGATAAAGACGGAAAAAACCATCACAAAAAGGGGAGATGTACTGCACATTGCGCCAGCATCTGCAAGCGGAATGTATTTTAAAGCTGAGAAAAAGCAGACGGTTGCGCCTAACAACAGCATTGAACGGAAAATTTGAAGTTTAGGTTTGACGGTCCGAACTAGATCCATTTTCAATTTAGGAGCCAGTAACAGTGTCATAAGCAGCATATGGAAAAAGTAGCGCGCCCAAACCACCTGCAATGGCTCATAAGTCGTATTGGCATATTTTACGATGGCATCCATAGTAACGAACAAAAAGATGGCAATACAATATAAGGTAATGCCCTTGTAAGATTGCGGGATGAGTTTATCCATCGTTGTTGATGACATTTATTTTCCAATTTGTTTGCGGCTAATTAGATTTATTTTTATTGTGCCGCTTTAAAAACGATCAACGTTATAGGCTGAAATGTCAAGTTTTGTTGTATCTCCATCAATATGCGCTGCTAATAATTGTGCGGAGCCACATGACAAAGTCCACCCGAGAGGGCCATGTCCGGTGTTGAGATAAAAGTTGTCCAACTTGGTCGAACCGATAATAGGAACACTGTCGGCACTCATAGGGCGTAGTCCGCACCAGCGGGTCGCTTTTTCGGGATCTCCAACACCCGGAAATAATGCCATTACGGCGTCAAGAACCATGTTTTCGCGGTCTACATTTGGCTCAGTTGAATACCCGTTTATCTCTGCTGTTCCAGCAGCACGAAGTGTGTTTCCAAGACGAGAAATAACCACATGGTTTGTCTCGTCAGTTATGCTGATAAGTGGGGCTTTGTTGTCGCCCTCAATTGGAAGGCTAACCGAGTAACCTTTTACCGGATATACGGGCAATTTTATGTTAAGTTTTGATGTTAGTTTTTCACTGTAACTGCCTGTACATAAAACATATTTATCGAAATTATGAGACTTTCCATTTACCAATATTGATTGAACGCTGGATGCCGAATTTTTAAACCCTTCAACGGCTGAATTATATTCAAAAATCACACCTAGTTTTCGAGCAGCGGCTTCCAGTTTTACAGCAAATTTGTGAGCGTCACCGCTTTCATCAATGGGTGAATAAGTGCCCCCACTGAATGAAGAGTTTGAATTCTCTAACGCGGGTTCCATCTCAATAACTTCTGCCCGAGTAAGAAGACGCTGTTCGACACCGTTTTCATTTAACCAGTTAGCCAACTCGGCAGTTTGTTTTGCTTCTTTCATTCCTGTAAAAAGCTTCAAAATTCCCAGTTGTTGGCGATCAAATTCCATGCCTTCTGTTTGCACTAAGTCGTCTAAACAGGATTTACTGTGAAGAGCTAGCTTCAAGATTTTTTCTGAATTTTTATAAAATGCAGATGGCCGGGCGTTTGACAAAAACCGCAGGGACCACGCCCACATTTTTGGATCAGCCTGCAATTTGAATACAAGGGGAGCGTCTTTTCGTCCGATCCATTTAAGCAATTTCATTGGCAAGTCTGGAGTGGACCAGGGAAATGGTTGGCTGACTGAAATCTGACCACCATTGGCAAATGTTGTCTCTTCTGCAGGCAGCGGTTGGCGATCGTAAACGGTAACGTCAAACCCGCGTTTCGCGAGATAGTAAGCTGTTGTTACGCCGGTAACGCCTGCGCCAAGTACGGCAACTTTCACGGTCTAATTTCCTGTTTCAACAATTGTTTGGGCAAACATACCCAAAACGGAGTAAATCTCACAATAAAAAGAAAAATTTCTGTATCTATCGGTTTTAATTTTGCGAAAAACCTTTTAGAATTCCCAGATGACTGAACCATTATTATACGAACAGAGTGGGGGAATTGTAACCCTTACCATCAACCGCCCAGAGGAGCGTAACGCCCTTTCAGACGGTCTCATCTTCGATGCGTTTATAAACGCAGCGAACCGCATTAATCTAGATAACAGTGTCCGTTGTGTCATTTTGACAGGCAAGGGACGTGCATTTTCTGCCGGTGGCAACGTTAAACATATGCGTGACCGTGAAGGGCTGTTCGCTGGAACACCAACGGAGCTGCGGGAATCCTATCGTCGCGGCATTCAGAAAATTCCGTTGGCTTTCTACAATCTGGAAGTCCCAACTATCGCGGCGGTTAATGGCCCCGCGGTCGGTGCAGGCTGTGATTTGGCGTGTATGTGCGATATCCGTATTGCGGGAGCG
>CAJXWA010000190.1 GCA_913062525.1 uncultured Alphaproteobacteria bacterium
GAACAAGACAGTTCGGCGATGGACTTATAGACAGTTATTAAGTGAGGCTGAGGATTGCGCTCAATGGCTTCTCTCCAAGTTTGAGCCGGACAAACATATTTGCTTGTGGGCTCCTAACGTCCCTGAATGGATTATCTTGCAATATGGAGCGGCTCTTGCTGGCCTCGTGTAGGTAACTGCAAATCCGTCTTTGCGAGAAGAAGAGCTGCGCCATGTACTGACTATGCCGCGCTTGGTTGCGTTTTTCCACGCTGATGAATTCCGCGGAACGGATATGGCGGCTGTTGCTGGCAGGCTACAAGAAAATGTAAGAGAAACAATTTCGCTCACCAATTTTCTTCCCATGATCAAAATTTTTGGGAGCGTTAGAGAGCTTCCAACTGTCTTACCAGATAGTCCCGCCCAAATTCAGTTCACGTCGGGAACTTCGGGAAAACCAAAAGGCGCGTTACTACGGCACAAGAGTCTTGTGACAAATGGTTCTATGGTTGCACATCGGATGGGGCAGGCGAATGATGCTGTTTTTTCGCCGATGTCATTATTTCACACTGCCGGATCCGTTCTAGGTGTTCTGGGAGCTGTTGCAACGACCTCGACACTTGTAGTTCCTTTGTTATTTGATCCTGACCTTATGTTGAGCACGATCGAAGCAGAGAAGGTTAACATCATAACTGGCGTGCCGACGATGATGACAGCCTTGTCGAACAACGCGAGAAAAAGGAGTATGATCTCTCTAGTCTTAAAGTGGCCTATTCAGGCGGCGCACCAGTGCCAATCAAACTCCGCCGGCGCGTTGAAAAAGGTATCGGTGTACCTTTGGTTTCTGTCTATGGCCAGACCGAACTTAGTCCAATTGTTTGTGCGACCAGCCCGGACGATAGCGAAATTGACAAAGCTGAAACATCTGGTCGCCCTTTGCCGCAGGTCGAGGTTCAGATTACTGACATTAAGTCAGGAGAAGTTGTACCAATTGGAGAAGAGGGAGAGATACAGGCGCGTGGTTATCTGACAATGATCGATTACTTCGGTCAACCAGAGGCAACGGAGAAGACCTTGTTACCCACAGGTTGGTCGCGTACTGGAGATATTGGGTGCATGGATGATCGAAGCTATATCCAGGTGACCGGCCGGTTGACTGATATGATCATTAGAGGCGGTGAGAATATTTACCCCGCTGAAGTTGAAAATAAATAGGTAACTCACCCTTCAATTTCTCAAGCGGCAGTTTTTGGAATTGAGGATGACCACTGGGGTGAAGTTGTGGGCGCAGCAATTATTTTGTCTGCTAATGAGACATCACCCACGGCTGAATATCTACTTGCCCATGTACGATCAAACCTGTCGCCACAGAAATCACCGGAACAGTGGTTTCAGATGGAAGCGTTTCCTCTAACTGCATCTGGGAAAGTTCAGAAGTTTGTCCTTAAGCAGTTAAATAAAGATGGGAAGTTGGCGGGGATTGTGTGATGCAGAAAAAGCAGCCAAATAGCTGAGTTGGTTAATGGCTGTTAAAGCGTTTTGCATGGTTTTGAAATATTAGGGCATTGCCACAAGGACTACTGTATTCCTTGTGGCTTAAAAAAAAGACTTTGGAGCTGTCAAAGCTCTGCTCTTCAACCTACTCTTTTTCAGTATGAGATAGAAAATGAAGCAGAGCCCATGCAATGGAACTATCTATAAATTCCAAAGACCAGCAAGCGTGAGATGCTTCAATTCCTATTGTCGCCGACTGATCAAATATTTTTAAAATCACCGTGACGACCTGCTCCATCACGAAAACGTCCAGCGCCATCAACGCCCTGGTTGCGAAGTGATGTCAAACCGTTCGCCCATTCGGTTTGTAGGCCTGCCCGCACGCTCATCCCGCGGGATTCAATGATTGTACGGCGATCAGCGCGAACAGCTTCCTGTGGGAAGCGGGCAATTTCTTGCGCTAAAGCTTCAGCTTCTGCCCTAGCTTTACCATGAGGTACGACTTTTTCAGCCAAGCCGATTCGTAAGCATTCTTCCGCCTCTACTTTTCGGCCGGACATGGCGATTTCCAGAGCTTTTCCTTGCCCAACCAGGCGAGGCAACCGCACTGAACCCCCATCCATCAAAGGAATACCCCATCGGCGGCAGAATACGCCCATGTAAGCGGTTTCCGCCATTACTCTGATGTCAGCCCATAATGCTAATTCCAGGCCGCCAGCCACAGCGGCACCTTCTACGGCTGCGATAATAGGTTTGGAAAGCTCCATTCGCGATGGACCTAGGGCTCCGGGGGCCGCAGGGGCCGCACCAATTGGCATTGCCAACATGTCCAGATAAGGGTCACGTTTTTCCGGATCAGACAGGGATGCCGCAAGTTTTAAATCCCAGCCTGCGCAAAAATCGACGCCTTCACCACAGAGCACGGCAACGTGTGCATCGCTATCTTCAAATTGTTGAAAAGCGTCGACCAATGCATAAGCGTGTTCGGTATCTACAGCGTTTCGCGCTTCTGGCCGGTTATGGACTATCGTCCACACTGACTCATTTTTTTCGATTCTTACAGTCATAGGTTTTCCTTATTGATAACACTGTTATCAATTTATGAAAAACTCAATAGTAGTGTCAAGAATTTTGTTTGCTGTTGTTCCCAGAGATCGGTCACGATGCAGTGTTGCAATTATAGACACTCCAATAAGCGCTGAAAACAATGCCGCTGATTTGTTTGCAGCAGTACTTCGGTCGTTAGACAAGAAAAAATATTGCTCCTCAAATACATTGACAGTTTTCGATAATTCCATATTGAGGTGGCTATCCGCAGATTTTCCAAGATCCGTATCAGGCGCGCCTTCAAACTGATATAGCCCGAGCTTCTGTTCGAATGGATTTTCTCTATAATGTTCAAAAAATGCCGTTGCAGAGGCCTTGAGAGCAATTTTAGGGTCGTCAGGATACTTCTGTGCGGCTTTGGAAACACGTTCAAATAATCGATTGAGGCTTTGCTCAAGCAACGCCGCCAAAATTTCATCTTTACCTTTAAAATGGTTGTAGATCGCGCCTGTCGTCTGGTTAGTTCGGGCCGCAATAGCACGTAAACCAATATCGATTTTCCCGGTTTCTTCGAATATTTCGCGTGCAGCAGCGAGCACGCGTAGACGTTTTTCTTCTTTATCAGTTCGTTTCATTTGGCCTCCGATGAGATCGTAATTTGACTATCCCAGAAATCGTTATGGTTTTAACGAATATGATAACCCTTATTCAATAAGCGGTCAGTAAGGGAGAGTGCCGAGGGTATCTGCTTATCCGTTTCTGGCGTGTTTGGTGTTAATGCAGATTCTGTGTTTTTTGATTATTGTGCTGTCACCCTACTAGAAAAGCTTAGTGTTGCGAAAGCAAAGTTTGCAGGATTAATTAGAGTAGAACATGAGGTTCTTGGTAACGTCGTTCACTCAGCTCAAGGTAGCCAGAGAATTTCCAATAACGGAAACAAGAAGTTCCTCGATTTGTTATAGAAAATTAAGATGGGTGCCCGTAATCGTTGGCCCAAATAGGCCTCATGGAGAACCTATAAGGCTGTTTGAAGCAGGCGCTATTTTGATCTACCTAGCCAAAAAGATTGGCCAGTTTATACCAAAAGAACTGGGACAAATGTATGAAGTAATTCAATGGTTGACGTTTCAGGTGGATGGTTTTGGATCTATGTTGGGACAAGCACATCTTTTTCTGATGTCTGCACCAGAAAGAATTCAATATGCGATCGATAGATATGCAAATGAAGCTACACGACTTTATAGTGTTCTGGATCAAGTTCTATCGATATTAGAATACAGAAGTGGGGATGCGGTGAAGCGTGCAGTGGGCAAATATGAATGCCAGGTGGCGTTTTCATGCGGCGTTAATAGCCCGTTTGGATGATGCCGTCGGCTCGCCCGCGACATTCAAAGCGGAATTGCGTTATCACCTTGATCAGGCCATTGAGATGATCACGGTTGTGGCAAGCAAGGGAAACGAAGCCCTGTGCCGTCAAGCAACCAGTGTCTTGTATCATGCAATTACAGCTGTTCTTCTTGCTTGGGAAGGATGTCAAATCCATGAAAAACGAGGCGACGCTTGAAGAATATTGTGGTCAAAATTGGTAGTGGACCATCACCTGAAACCGCAAAATCCTTATGCTATTGGAGATGGCGCGCAGGAAGCGAAAATAACGGACGCATTGTTAAATGACACAGCGATTTCTATGTCAAAACTTGCGAAGTTAATCTCCACTGAGCAAGTTGAGGATTAAACTAAATGATTATCGATACTGGGGGTAACATTCTACAAAGCAGGTGCAACCATGACCCAATTGTTCAATCTCTGCGGTGTTGAGCGAAGATGAAGCATTCGTTTGTTGCGAGTTTTCTGCTTTTGCATAAAGTAACATAACCAGATAAATAGTGCAGAGGTTTTGCCTAGGCCTCAAAGAGTCTGCCAAAGGTGTTGCGTGCCCCCGCAACCAAAATTAAAACCCTCTAAGTCAATGAGTTGGGAGGGTTTTCTCGTTAACGGGTCTCAGAACAGAAATGAGGCGGGGCTACCTTCTGGAAGGCGGAATTAGAGTCTCTTAGTGAAAACCAGAAATAGGGGCACACCACCGACTATGGGATTTTTCGAGTTTATTATCCGTATTATAGGCGAGTGGAAGGGGCTCAATTCCAACGACAGCTTATTGGCTTCCTCTCAAACGATAATCAGATACTCTCATTCAGCGTTCGTTGAATGGCGTAAGCAAGTTCTGCCTTATTATATGGTTTGCTCAACAAACTGTTGTTTAATTTGATCAGATATTCTCCGTCACTCTGGTCAAAACCAGCCTGTCTTTTTGTGAAGCCACTGGCGCAAAGTACCTTAAGGTTTGGACTAAGTTCGTGAGCTGCCTTTGCGAGTTGAAATCCGTCTAACCCGCCGGGCATGACAACATCGCTGAAGAGAAGGTCAATATTATTAGCATGTTTCAAAATCTCTAATGCCTGTTTGCCGTTTTCAGCTGTTATCGTCTCATAACCAAGTTCACTCAGATAGAAGACAGCAATTTCCAGTAATTCACTTTCATCATCAACCACCAATATTTTTTCATTGCCTTTGGGTAAATCTACGATATCAAATTCAGTATCTGTTTGGCTTTGGACTTGATTTATTGCTCTGGGGAGATAGAGACGGAAGGTTGTTCCCTTGCCAATTTCTGAATAAATCTTGGCATGACCATTGGATCTTTGAATGAACCCATAAACCATACTCAGGCCAAGTCCGGTGCCTTTCCCTTGTTCTTTGGTTGTAAAGAAAGGCTCGAATACCTTCTCCTGAACTTCTTGGCTCATCCCTGCACCGGTATCACTAACCGAGATCATGACATACTCGCCTGGCTGCCCTTCGGGATTACGGTGAAAATAATCTTCATCAAGCATCTTATTCTTAGTTTCAATATACAAAGTACCTCCCTCAGGCATTGCATCGCGGGCATTGAGAGAAAGGTTGAGTATAACGTCTTCTAAGTCGCCTGAATTAATTTCAACGGGCCAAAGATTGCCGGCAAGGTCAGTTTCAACACGAATTGAAGCCGTCAGAGACTTTGCAATCAGGTCTTCAAGATCTTCGATAAAAGCATTTATTGAAATGACACTGACGTCTCCTGTATCCGTACTTGAGAAACTAAGAAGCTTTCGCGCAATCTCAGCTCCTCGCAAAGCTCCCTTCTTGGCTTTTTCAACTTGATCCGTTGCTTTATCATCACTTGGGAGTTTAGATTCAAGAATTTCCAGATTGCCCAGGACGATGGCGAGAATGTTATTGAAGTCATGTGCTATCCCACCCGTCAACTGTCCGACCGCCTTCATTTTCTGTGATCGGCGGACTTGTTCTTCCAAGCTCTTTCGATGTGTGATGTCTGTAGTGCTGCCGTGATAACCCGTAAAAATTCCGTTAGCATCGAATACCGGGATTCCACTGATACTGAGTTGGATTTTTTTTCCAGTTTCAAGAACCGTCGAATATTCGAAATTTTTAAATGGCCTAGCGGCTTCCATATCTGCTTTATGATTGCTCCATAGCTCTGACTTCTCCTTTTGGCTCGGAAGCTCCCAGCGACGAGTACCAAGTATGTCGGTTGTTTTTAAGTTAGTAGCATCTTCAAATTGCTTAGATAAGTAAGTGAAGCGCAAGTCAGCATCCATTTCCCAGAACCAGTCTGAAGATGATTCCGCAAAATTGCGTGTTCGTTGCTCGGCAATCTGAACCATGGAGAAAGCGCGAACTGTACGTTCGGACATCTCATTGATTGAAGTCACCATTTGGCTCAGTTCATCTTTTTGAGCAGCAGATCTATTATTACGGGTCAGCATAAGAGACTTATGGGAAGCACCTAAGTCAATATCTGACAAATAGTTAGTGATCCGTATCAAATGCCTGATCACGACAAAATGGAAAATCAGGATCATAAATGTGACAACCAAAGCTGTTT
>CAJXWA010000191.1 GCA_913062525.1 uncultured Alphaproteobacteria bacterium
CGCACGGGCATGGTCTTCATACCCACCCATCCGCATTTCTAAATCCAAATGATCTATCACGGCTTGATAAACAGGGGTGGGCATGAGTGCAGCGCCCGCATTATTTAGATGAATACATTTTTCTGTTCCAGGAGTGTCCTGGCGTACTGCAGCTAAATCAAATGTCATGCTTTAATTCCCTGATAATCGTGAAAGTGCGTCAATTAAGCGATCGCAATCATCTTCATTGTTGTAGACATGTGGTGTTATTCGCAACGAATTTCCTCGGTGAGACACATATATTTTTTCTTTTGCAAGATCTGCTAAAAGCGTCGGTGAAAATCCGCCAGCCTTTTCAAGGCCGAGAAAATGCCCTGCGCGAAATTCTGTTGGTACTGACGTCAACCCAAATGCCCTAACGGCGTCGGAAATTCGGGAATTTGTCGCACTAATATTCGTGTAAATATTATCAACCCCCCAGTTAAGTATTTGACGAAGTGTCGCGATTGCCATGGGCATAAGTGCAAAATTAGCCCGTTGCCCCATGTCATAACGAACGGCACCATTTTGGTACTCGTCCTGATAATTGACCAGCCCAGAGAAATCTTCTGATCCAGCCCGGTTCAGCCAATTATATTCAATGGGACTACCATTTTGATTGTTTGGGGATACATACATCATGCCAACACTGTAGGGACCAAGAAGCCATTTATAGGCGGCGGCAATTAGAAAGTCTGGTTTGACCGCCTGAACATCCAGGGGCATAGCACCTAAGGATTGGGTGACGTCTAAAACTAGTTTTGCACCAACTTTCCTAAGCTCCGCCCCGATTTTTACCAAATCCAGCAACCCGCCATCAGCCCAATGGTTGTTGGGGAGTGCTGCAATGGCCACTGTGCTGTCAATTTGGTCCAGGACAGCACGTGTCCAATCCCGATCCTTTGGCGCGGGAACGGTTTTTATCTCGGCTCCAGTTTCGTGGCATCTTTCTTGCCAACAGTAGATGTTGCTGGGAAACTGCTCATCCAAAACTAATATCTTCTGCCCTTCCTTCAGAGGAATGTTTTTGGCGGCAATGGCAAGTCCGTAAGAGGCTGAGGGAACAAGGGCAATGTCAACGGCATCTGCGTTGATAAGCTGAGCAAACAGGCCGCGAGCAATGTCACTATCGGTAAAGAAATCCGTTGGGGTCATCTTCCAAGGTTCAGATTTTTGCATGACACCTTTAATGCCAGCTTCTTCTGCCACTTTTGATAAGGGGCCCATGTATCCGCAATTGAAGTAGGCGACTTCATCAGGAATATTAAATTGGTGACGTTGATTTCTTAACATGAGACCTCTCATAACGAATGCGATCACATATAGTTGTAAGTCTAAGCTATCAACGCCAGCACTTATTTGTCCTTAGGACAATTATTTTTCGTCTTGTTCAATCCTAAATTGGTAGCAATTATTAGAGGCTGACCTCACATGAATATAAGCCACATCTTGCTGGTTCAAAATTTTTTGAGCCTCTGTTTCGATTTGATAATTTTGAACAACTTTTCCAGTACCATAAACGATTCTCTCGTCAGCACTGTATCCGCGAATGAGAAGTTGTCCCTTTGGGTCGCATATTTTAGGTAAAATCGACCGATTTTCATAGGATTTACAGGCTTTTTTATGCAGGAATATGGGGCCTTGTTCTGCGTAGGGTTGGGTTGAGGAAAAGGGCTTGTGGGAGAGGATGAGATACTCTTCACCTTCAGGAATGTAGTCGAGGCAATGACGGCACGGCAGTCCTCCACCATCAGATATTCTCACTTCAGGAGCGTTTCCGTGGCTATCATTTACCCCTTCTTGAAAGGCGCGTACGGTGGTCGTTCTAATGGGAATAAAATTCATCATTTTCATGGGGTTAAACCTATTTAGTATGTTCCAAAAAACTCAAAGTACACGCAGGATGAGGGAACAAATATCCGCTTTCCGTTGTCCAATTTTTTGCAGTGCACAAAAAACCGTTTGACAGTGAAGGGCCGATCACTAGTATCTGCGGCGGGCCACATCCCCCCACCGGGATGCTCTAAGCTGGAAGGTTTAGTATATATTATGACTGACTTAATACGTCCGGAGAGACGTCCTAATTCTCCACAATTTTCATCCGGCCCTTGCACAAAGCGCCCTGGATGGTCCCCCGAAGTTCTTGAAAACGCTTTTCTTGGCCGATCTCATCGCGCCGCAGAAGGCAAAGCACGCCTTAAATCCGTTATTGAAGAACAGCGTGAAATCCTTGGTATTCCAGACGATTACAAAGTTGGCATCGTTCCAGGTTCTGATACAGGCGCCGTTGAAATGGCTTTATGGTCAATGCTTGGTGCCCGCCCATCAACAATCCTTGCATGGGAGAGTTTTGGGTCTGGTTGGGCAAGTGATGTTGTGAAGCAATTGAAACTCGATGATGCCGAAGTTGTAACCGCAGATTATGGGACTCTTCCAAATTTAAATGCTGTTGACTGGGCACGCGACGTTGTCTTCACTTGGAACGGAACCACATCTGGTGTTCGGGTTCCAAATGGCGACTGGATTGCAGATGACCGTGAAGGTCTCGCGATTTGTGATGCGACTTCCGCCGTATTCGCTATGGATATGCCATGGGAAAAATTGGATGTTGTCACTTGGTCTTGGCAGAAAGTACTGGGCGGTGAAGCTGCTCACGGCATGATTGCTCTTAGCCCTCGCGCTGTTGAACGTCTTGAAAATTACACACCGGCTTGGCCACTTCCAAAAGTATTCCGCATGACTAAAGGTGGAAAACTCATTGATGGAATTTTCAAAGGCGAGACCATCAATACACCTTCAATGCTTGCTGTTGAAGATGTTTTAGATGCACTGAACTGGGCGAGATCCATTGGTGGTCTTAACGGACTGATTGGCCGAGCAACAGCTAACGCCAAAGTGATTTCTGATTTCGTTGACGCTTCTGACTGGCTTGGGTTCCTTGCCGAAGATGAAGCGGTGAGAAGTCCCACTTCGGTTTGCTTGAAAATTACGGATAGCTGGTTTGAAGACTTATCTTCAGATGATCAGTCTAAAGCCGCAAAAGCGCTGGTTTCCATTCTTGCAAAAGAAGGTGCCGCTCTTGATATCGGTGCTTACCGAGATGCTCCTGCGGGACTTCGGATTTGGGCTGGTGCAACTGTTGAGGCCGATGACCTCGCTGCATTGATGCCGTGGCTCGATTGGGGTTACGCAGAGCTAAAGAAAACATTCAAATAATTCATCCTTAGAAACTGAAACTAAAGGATCTTCCAAATGGTTAAAGTACTTATCTCCGACAAGATGAGCCCGAAAGCTGCTGAAATTTTTCGCCAACGGGGTGTTGAAGTCGATGAAATCACGGGCATGTCTCCAGAAGAACTGAAAGCATGTATCGGCAATTACGATGGTCTTGCTGTTCGCTCTTCTACAACAGCGACTGCAGAAATTATTGCAGCGGCACCTAACTTGAAAGTTATTGGCCGCGCTGGCATTGGTGTAGATAACGTTGATATCCCTGCAGCAACGGCTGCTGGTGTTTGCGTTATGAATACGCCATTTGGTAACGCGATTACCACAGCAGAACATGCCATTGCTATGATGTTCTCATTGTCACGCCACATTCCAGCCGCGAACGCGTCAACGCAAGCTGGAAAATGGGAAAAATCGAAGTTCATGGGTGCCGAGCTCTATGGCAAAACTTTGGGTGTTATCGGTTGCGGCAACATTGGCTCTATCGTTGCCGACCGCGCAGTTGGTTTGAAAATGAAAGTTGTGGCGTTTGATCCGTTCTTATCACATGAGCGGGCAGCTGATCTTGGTGTTGAAAAACTCGAACTTGATGATTTGTTCGCACGGGCAGATTACATTTCACTTCACACACCAATTACAGAAACAACTCGTAACCTCATCAATGCAGAAAATCTTGCAAAGATGAAAGAGGGTGTCCGTATTATCAATTGTGCACGCGGTGGCCTTGTTGTTGAAGAAGATCTGAAAGCAGCTCTTGAAAGCGGACATGTTGCCGGTGCAGCGGTTGACGTTTATGCGGTTGAGCCTGCAAAAGAGAACGTTTTGTTTGGCATGGATAACGTTGTTTGTACGCCTCATTTGGGCGCATCAACAAATGAAGCGCAAGTGAATGTTGCCATTCAGGTTGCAGAACAAATGGCAGATTACCTGCTGCTTGGATCTGTAACAAACGCGCTTAACATGCCATCAGTTAGTGCAGAAGAAGCACCGAAACTGAAACCATACATGGATCTGGCCACACAATTGGGCGGATTTGCGGGTCAGGTTACAGAAAGCGGCCTCAAAAAAGTTCACGTAGAATATGAAGGACAGGCAGCTGGCCTGAACATCAAACCACTCACATCTATAATCTTGCAAGGTCTGCTTGGTCCGTTGCTTGATAGTGTGAACATGGTCAATGCACCGATTGTTGCCAAAGAACGTGGCATCGATGTAACCGAAAGCATCAATGACAAGGTGGGTGACTATCAAACATTGATCCGGGTTACAGTTACAACTGAAAACCGCAGCCGCGATATCGCAGGCACTCTATATGGTGATAAGAGCCCAAGAATTGTCAGCATTAAAGGCATTAGCATGGAAGCCGAAATGGGCCCACACATGTTGTATGTAACCAATCAGGACAAACCAGGCTTTATTGGTGCGTTGGGATCGTTGCTTGGTGCAAGCGGAATTAACATTGCGACCTTCCATTTGGGACGGAACGCAGCAAAAGGCGAAGCGATCGCCTTGATTGAGGTAGATTCGGAACTAGACGCTGCAACAGCCGCTAAAGTCCAAGATCTTCCCCATGTGGATCAGGTAAAAGCACTGAAATTCTAACTGAAAATCCGAATTTCTGTAGTTATTTCGAGAACATAAAAGGCGGCGCTTAAAAAGTGCCGCCTTTTTGCTGTTCTTGTTGGCACTCGCCATCAAAATATGCTTTAAAAGCCCATGTGATGAACAATTATTCTGAAAAAGGGTTACTGCCGGCTGGATTGGCCGACATGTTACCACCCGCCGCCGCTGCTGAAGCTGCTGTTAGTGAAGTCCTGATGAAGGTCTTTACCTCAAACGGCTACCTTCGAGTGAAACCTCCGCTTATCGAATTCGAAGATCATCTTTTGGAAGGTGCTGGTGAAGCGCTTTCGTCAAAAATGTTCCGCGTGATGGACCCCGTATCCCATCGAATGATGGGAATTCGAACGGATATTACGCCGCAGGTTGCGCGTATCGCAACAACCCGAATGAAACAGGATGAAAGACCATTACGTCTTTCATATACCGGACAGGTTCTTCGCGTTTACGGGACACAATTAAGACCCGAACGCCAGTTTACACAAGCCGGTGTCGAGCTCATTGGGTCCGCAGAAATATCCGCAGATGCAGAATTAATTCTGTTAGCAGGAGAGGCTCTTAGTCGTCTCGGAATTGACGATTTTTCAATTGATCTAACGTTGCCGACACTAATGCCAACAATTTGCGATGAGCTTGGCATTGACGCGGAAACCACGAAAAAAGCCAGAGAAGCGCTAGATCATAAAGATGCGGCAGTACTTGCACAATTTGGCGATCAATTAGCACCTATACTTAATGCATTATTGGAAGCAGCTGGTCCGGCTGACCATGCTTTGACAATGCTTCAAAAATTGGTGCTTCCTGAAAAAGCCGCGGCTCAAGTTGCAGAACTTGCAACATTGGTTGGCTTACTGGGTAATTCAGCGCCGGATTTGGTTCTGACTGTCGATCCGGGCGAATTCCGCGGATTTGAATACCAAACAGGTATCAGTTTCACACTATTTGCGCGCAATGCGCGCGGTGAGGTTGGACGCGGCGGACGATACCATCTTTTAGATGGTGAGGCGGCTACTGGTTTTACATTATTCCTCGATAGTTTGATGCGGGCTGTTCCAGCCGGCGTTGATGAAAATCGGTTATATCTGCCCTTTGGGACAGCGCAAAAAATTGGAGCTGATCTTAGAGCTGAAGATTGGATAACTGTTGCAGGGTTATCTGCTGATAATAAGTCTGAGAAAGATGCTAAAAATCTCGGCTGCACGCACATCCTAATCGAAAACGAAATCAAAAATATCACCTGATTTATTAAGTAATTAAGGACTTAAAATTATGGCTAACGTTGCTGTTGTCGGTTCCCAGTGGGGGGACGAAGGCAAAGGGAAACTTGTTGATTGGCTTTCAGAGAGAGCTGATGTTGTTGTTCGTTTTCAAGGCGGACATAATGCAGGCCATACTTTGGTTATCGACGGGAAAGTTTATAAACTAAGCCTGTTACCTTCCGGTATTGTTCGTGGCGGAAAAATGTCAATTATTGGCAATGGTGTCGTTATCGATCCTTGGGCACTTTTGAGAGAGATGGACACTTTGCGCGGGCAAGGGGTCACAATTGATAAAG
>CAJXWA010000192.1 GCA_913062525.1 uncultured Alphaproteobacteria bacterium
GGAAGAAACTGGACATATTGGTGGCCGGTGCTGCCACACTTGGTAAATTGACACCGCTTCATCAGTATGATCCCAAATTATGGGAAGATGTGTTCAAACTAAATGTGCATGCCAACTGGCGGCTTATTCGAGCGTTAGATCCGCTTTTACGCACAGCAAACAACGGCCGAGCATTGTTTGTAACATCGTCATCTGCCGACGAAGTTAAACAATATTGGGGCGGTTATGCTGCATCAAAAGCAGCCCTTAACGAACTTGTTCGGACTTACGCTGCTGAAACTGCAAAAACCAATCTAAAAGTCAACTTGATCGACCCCGGCCCGACCGCGACTAAACTGCGTCTGTCGGCATACCCCGGCGAAGATCAAAGCACGCTTCCTGCACCAGAAGAAAAAGCAGAAATGTTCCTCAAGGCTCTTGATGTGACTTTCACCGGCAATGGTGAATTGATAAAATAAATCCGATTGCGGCGCATAACATTTGCGCCGCGCCGACATTCTGGTCATGATAGCTTTAAAATAATAACATTCCTAAAATGGAAGAAAACATCATGACCACAAACGCTATCACTGCGATCAAAGCCCAAGCCGAAATGCATCATGCCTACTTTTTGGGCCTGCAACTTATGGTTTCCAGCCGAAAAGGTCCGGAAGTCATGGAAGAATGGATGTTTCGTCTTTTCCGCCGCCAACATCTGGAAAAATTCCTCAGCAGTTTTGAAAAGCTTGGCCTGCAAGGCGAAAGCGACGCTGTTGCCTGCGCCAAATACCATGTCCTCTCCAATGCCATTGGCGGTGTCGCAGTGGAATATATGGCAGAGAACGACAAGAAAGCATGGGTTCGGTTTCGCTACCCCCGTTGGATGTATGATGGACCAACGTTGTGCGGAGTTCCACCAGGAGTGGGACGTGGTTTCATGCGCGGCTGGTATGCCCACAATGGTGTGTCTCTTAAAAATCCACGCCTTGGATATGTTTGCGTTTCCGAAGACCTAACAGGTGAATTTGGATTTTGTGGGTATTTCAAAGAATATGACCACGATCTTAGCGATGATGAACGCCTTCAATACGCAAAAGGTGAACTTCCGCCGCCGTATGACGCTGATGCCCAACCTAAGCCGCCCGTTAATGAATGGAGCGAAGAACGCCTTGAAAAAGCAAGCCGCAACTATGCCATGGAATACGTCAGAAACGGCCTATTAGAACTCAATTCAATCCTTGGAGTAACTGAAACACAAGAGCTTGGTGAAATGTCTGCCCGTCTTATCGGACTTCAATATTATCCAAAGATGGCAAAAACACTGGGCTCAAACGATGGGACTGCTGAAGATGCGCGGGATTTCCTAACCTCTATTTTAGCAGGTATGGGCGATCAAACCACTGACCTACCAGGATCAGCAGGTTTTGAACATTCTGGATTGCGAATTGTTCGGGGATTACAAGGCAGTGATCGCGCACTGGTTCTTAACTGCTGGAAGGAATTATGGTTGGGTTGCGTGAGATCTCACAGGGAAATGTTATCACTCGACATGCAACAAATAAACGATGAAAAATTAGTTTGGCAGGTACGTAACCTCCGCTCCTAGAGAGTGCTTATAAAATCCTGAAATGAGCGCCCGGGACGGATATGAAAATTGGTATCCGTTCCCGCAATTGCCTGAATTTTATCAACTCTAAAATTCCGAAAATCATCTTTGTCTTCGCACCAAGCAGTCAAAACCCAAGACTCATCGAAAGTGGTAAGGCCAAGGGGCTGAATTATTCGCTCGCTCTCTTCACCATTAAGAGCAACATAAATCACATCCAACCTTTCCCTATTGCCGATAGCATTCCTTATTTGCGTTAGTATGCTGCCACCAAACTGATCCTCTGCTGAGAACTTTGAATACGCGATTAATGGAGACTCAATAAATCTATTTCTCACTTGTTCTGGTAAAACAGCACCAATTTTACCCATCACATTTGACGCCGCGTCTGCTAAATCTTTGTCGCTCCGACTTTCTGCTAAACGAAGTCCCAGTGCCAGTGCATCAAGTTCTACTTCTGTAAAATGAAGGGGTGGTAAGAAAAAACCTCCCTCAATTTGATATCCAACACCTCCCTCACCGCGAACCGGAGCGCCAAGCCCCTGCAACATACTCATATCGCGGTATATCGTGCGTGCTGAAACACCATGTTTTTCAGCAAGTGTTTCTGCAGATACCGGGATCCGGGCAACCCGTAAGTCATCCAGTATTTTAAATAGTCTAATTAATCGCATAACTAACACTGACATAAACTGTCAGGGGTGTCGATTATTGTTTTGAAAGCACTCAAATAGAGGCGCAATAAATTGAGGAAACCTTATGTTAAACAAAATGTTAGATGATTATTCAGTAATGGGATTTGCGACATTCAGCAAGAGAGACGGTGTAGAGAATACGGACGTAATCGATGCGTCTCTCAATTGGAGCCATCAATTCCTAGCTCCTTTAGAGGGAGTAGGATTTCACTGCCTATTGCAAAATACTAAAGGTGGTTTTGCCGATATCGTTTTTGCAAAAAATGGTGAAGCATTAAGTCAACTCAATGAGAATTTTGATAAATCAGAAGCATCTCAGAAAATGATGGAATTGCTTGACCCACAATCTATTCAAATGACTGCAATGGCAATTTCACAGGATAGATTTATACCGCCTACTGATTTCGCCTGTATTGAAATTGGCTTTATGAAATCCCAAACAGCTTCCAAAGAAGAGATCCTGCAGCAGTCAAAATTGTTAGAAGACAACTACTTACATAAATTTGAAAATACGAAATCTCACTTCATTGGTGAAATAGAGCAAGGTTCCTATACCGATGTCACGTTTGGGCGCAGTTTAGGTGAGACCCGCAAAATTTGCTCAGGCTTCGATCAAGATAAAACGGCAACTGAGTTTTTATCGCTTTTCGATCCAACTAGTTTTCAGCTCGATTTCTGGGCATTGATCGCATAAAAAAGGGCGGGGAAAACCCCGCCCAAATTCTATTTTTTGTCTTTTGCATATGGGTTATTTCCCGTTCGTGGGAATAACCTTATGGGAACGGCGGGCATATCAAAGTCTTCCCGTAACCCGTTAATCAAATATCGAATATAGGATTCTGGTAATTCCCCGCGTGAGGACATAAACAGTGAGAAGGTCGGCGGACGCGCTTTAACTTGCGTCATATACCGGACTTTCAATCGCCGTCCTTTTGCCATCGGCGGCGGATGCTTTTCGAGCATCAATTCAAGCCAACGGTTCAATCTAGAAGTCGGAACGCGTTTGTTCCACAGCTCATAAACTTCAAGCACACTAGGCAGCAATTTTTCAAGGCCACGCCCGGAAATTGCAGAGAGTGTCACAACGGGTACGCCACGGACTTGTGGTAATGAGACTTGTAGCTTATCGCGAATATGTTGCAGCATTGCGGGACGATCCTTTACGGTATCCCATTTATTCACAGCTACAACTAGCGCACGGCCCTCGTTAATAACGTGGGCTGCAAGCGTCAAATCCTGTTTCTCAAATGACACATCGGCATCAATAACCAGAACTACAACTTCAGCCAAATTAATAACACGCAGGCTGTCAGCAACAGAAAGTTTTTCAAGTTTCTTTTGCACACGAGCACGTCTGCGAATACCTGCAGTATCAACGAGTTTGATTTTTTGACCTTCAAACTCCCATTCAACAGCAATCGCATCTCGCGTTACACCGGCTTCCGGTCCCGTCAACAGACGTTCCTCGCCGATCAGCTTGTTCACAAGTGTCGATTTTCCGGCATTTGGACGGCCAACAACAGCAAGATGAAGAGGCCTGTCTTTGGCAGCAATTTCTTCGACTTCGCCTTTTTCAAACGGAAGAAGGAAGTCAAATAAATCGCCAAGGCCTTCGCCATGCTCTGCCGATATCGGCAAAGGATCACCAAGTCCCATTGAATATGCGTCGGACAATTCAGCATGTGCCATTTTGCCTTCGCATTTATTTGCGATCAAAATTACAGGGATTTCTGCTTTTCGAAGCCAGCCTGCAAAATGCTTGTCCATTGGCGAAACGCCAACTCGAGCATCATAAAGCATGAGAGCTACATCCGCCTCGCCAAGCGCTGCTTCAGTTTGGCGGCGCATCCGGCCTTCCAAACTGTCATCAAACGCTTCTTCAAGGCCGGCAGTATCAATCACTTTAAATTTAAGTGATCCAAGACTTCCCTCACCTTCGCGGCGATCACGGGTCACACCTGGGGTGTCGTCAACCAACGCCAGGCGTTTACCAACTAGTCGATTGAATAAAGTAGACTTCCCCACATTGGGGCGTCCAATAATTGCAACTGTAAATGACATAAAATTATTTAGCGATAAGCCACGAGTTCGGCATCGTCCGTTAAAATAAATAACATTCCCCCGGCAACAACTGGTGCAATGGAAGCCGTATCCGACAACTCCATTTTCCCTAGAATTTGGCCATCATAGGGGGAAACAGACACCCCAATACCGTAATTGTTCACCAAAATCAAACGATCACTTGCCAAAACGGGCCCTGACCACACAATTAATCCTGTTTTATCCTCAGGATCCTCAAATTTACCCAGTGCACGCACCCAACGGATCAATCCCGTTTGACGGCTAAGACAAACTAACTCCCCATCTGTTGTCACTAGATATATGAAATCGCCAGCCACCCAAGGTGTTTGCAGCGTCGCGAGATCTTGATCCCATTTTCGGTCACCTGTGCGAACATCGATCCCGATCATATGGCCGGAATAACTGGCAGCGAATGCCATTCCCCGGTCGATGACAGGATAAGCATTAATATCCGATAGTGACGTCAAAGAGCTATAGCGGCGCTTGCGCTGTAATTGATCACTCCACGCCTGCTCCCCATTATCTGCCCGAAGCGCGTACAGTTCTCCTGAAGAGAAGGGAACAATAACAGTTCCATTATCAACAGCAGGGCTCGCAGCCCCCAAAAGGCCAGTGGCTTCTACGCCACCTTCAAATTCCCACTCAGTCTCACCCGTCATAACATCAAGCGCAAAAATACGACTATCAAATGTCACAACAAATACTTTTTCCTCAGCGATGGTTGGTGCCGCACGCATGGGAACACCAATGGTTTTTTTCCAGTGCATTCTACCCGTTGCAGGATCGAGTGCATAGACTTCACCGAACGAAGTTGTTGCAAATAGCCGGCCATAGGCAACGGACAAACCGCCACCAATCGTGCCCTCTTCTTCAGATCTCGGTGTTAAATTTACGACCCAAAGTTCTTCACCATTTTCTTGGGAAAATGCACGTACTCGGCTAACGCTGTCCATAACAAAGACCATGCCGTTTGCCACAATTGGTTTCGAAGACAAGCGGTCTACATCATCAGAACCCTCTCCGATATTTACGCTCCACACCTCTTCCAAATCACCATCAAGAACCAGATGATGCATGGCGTGATTTGCAGAGCCGCCAGATTGAGGCCAATTTTTATTAGGATAAGGCGCTGGCAAACGAACCGTTACATCCGCTAGCCCTTCGTCAGGCTCAAGTGATTGCTCAAGTGACAAAATAGAAATACGCTCCCCCGGTAACGGAGGTTCTTGCGATGCACCGAACCAGTCAGGCACAGAGCACCCGGTGATCCCTACTGTTAAACCAGCCAACAACGCCCATTTTCCAATTGAAATGGCTACCTTTTTCACTTTTGCCCCACTTTCACTATTTCCCCTGATAACAGGTCTTATTTTTCGCCCAAGGCTTGCAACAACTGGGTGGCTCTGGCTTTGATACCATTAACCGCATCGGCATCGTCTTTAAGAGCGGTAAGGATTTTGACGGCTTCGTCTTTCTTGCCTTCTTTCAACGCGCTGAGAGCAAGAAGTTCTTGAGCAGAAGATGCCCAAATATTTCCGGCAGTCTCCATACCAGATACTCGGCTGCGAACGTCTTCAGGAGTGCCATTATCAATTAGATAATATCCAGCCATTATTTTCGCGGCAGCTTTAAATTCTTCATCAGAATCGCTGGCGGCTAGAGCGTCATAGATCACAACACCTTCTGCCCCTTTTCCCGCAGCAATCAAAGCACTGGCCTGCCTCAAGCTTGCCAACGCCTGATATCCTTCGCTTCCATTAGCTGCAAGCGCCGCATAGGCTTCTGAAGCTTCAACAAACTTTGTCTCACTCACAAGTTTACCGGCATTTTCCATTAGGGTGCCTTGTTCCTGCGACTGGTTGAGTTGGTAATTTTTCCAACCCACCACTGCTGCCGTTACAACAATAACGCCGACAGCGGCTCCGATTACGTATTTTCCGTAAACATTCCAAAGTTCGAGGGACTTGTCTTTGCGGACGTCTTCATCCACTTCGTTAAAAATATCGGACACGAATTA
>CAJXWA010000193.1 GCA_913062525.1 uncultured Alphaproteobacteria bacterium
TGGCAAACGGATCTCCAATTGGCGACATGCCGCCTGCGCTAATCGCGCTTGACGCGCGCCTATCACTCCGCTCCAAACAAGGTGTCCGAAACATCGCGCTTGAAGATTTTTTCATTGAATATGGAAAACAAGATCTCAAAACCGGTGAATTCGTCGAAGCTGTTCAAGTGCCGGTTAATTCTGGTTCTGGTATTTTCAAAGCCTACAAAATCTCCAAACGTTTCGATCAAGATATATCAGCCCTGTGCGGAGCATTTAACCTAATTTTGGATGGGGATACAGTTAAAGACATCCGCATCTGTTTCGGTGGCATGGCGGGAACTCCGCAACGTGCCAAGCTTACGGAAACCGCCTTAATCGGCAAATCATGGACGTCGGAAAACATCGAAATTGCCATGCAAGTGATGGTTAGTGATTACGCCCCCATGAGTGATATGAGAGCGAGCAAAGACTACCGAATGTTAGCTGCCAAAAATCTTCTTAAGAAATTTTATATTGAGACAACGGATGCAACTGCGGCCACCCGCCTTGTCGGCTCAGGGGGGCAAGCCCATGCGTAATCCGGAAGCAAGTAAAAACACAATTCGCGGTAAAGTTCATAAATCCTTTCCCCACGACAGTGCGGAAAAGCAAGTATCCGGCGAAGCGGTCTATATTGACGACATAAGCGAGCCAAAGGATATGCTGCATTTATATGTGGCACAAAGCACGAAGGCTCACGCAAAAATACTGGATCTCAATGTTGATGCTGTCCGGCAGGCTCCTGGTGTTGTCGCTGTCTACACTGCCGCCGATGTTCCCGGTGTAAATGACGCTTCCCCCATTGCAGGGGACGACCCCGTATTTGCAGACGGCCTTGTTGAGTATGTTGGGCAATCCTTATTTGTTGTTGCTGCCGATACGATCGAACAGGCGCGAAGTGCCGCGAAACTAGCAACTGTTGAATATGAAGAACTTGAAGCGATCATCACCGTTGATCAGGCGCTTGCAGCTGGCTCTTTTGTTCTTCCAACCCGAACGTTAGAACGCGGAGACGCCGCCCAAGCCATTGAAGCTGCCGCACACTCAACAAGTGGTCGCCTTGAAATTGGCGGGCAAGATCACTTCTATCTTGAAAGTCATATTTCCATGGCTTTCCCAAAAGAAGACGGGGATGTTCACATTTTCTGCTCAACGCAGCATCCCACGGAAGTCCAACATAACGTGGCTAAATTCCTTGATGTACCAGATCATTCCGTCGTTGTTGAAGTTCGCAGAATGGGCGGCGGTTTCGGTGGCAAGGAAACCCAAGGTGCTTGGTTCGCTGCTATGGTTGGATTGGCCTCTAAAAACACAGGACGCGCTGCAAAGTTACGACTTGATCGTGATGATGATATGATCATGACTGGCAAACGGCACGATTTCGTTGTTAATTATACCGCTGGATATAACAGCGACGGCCGCTTAGACGGCATTGATTTCACGTTTTCCTCCCGTTGTGGGCGATCTGCGGATTTGTCTGCGGCGATTAATGACCGAACAATTTTTCACGCCGATAATTGTTACTTTTTAGAAAATGTTAAAATCACGTCTCATCGCTGTAAAACGCACACGGTCTCCAACACCGCGTTTAGAGGATTTGGAGGACCACAAGGCATGGTCGCAATCGAACGTGTTATGGATGCCATTGCGCATGATCTGCGAAAAGATCCGCTCGACGTTCGAAAAGCCAACCTATATGGGAAAACCGATCGTAATGTGACGCCTTATCACATGACAGTTGAAGACAATATTTCCGCAGAAATAATTGCAGAACTTGAAGAGAAGTCATCCTATGCGGCTCGCCGGGCTGACATCCAAAAATTCAATGAAACCAGCCCAATTTTGAAAAAGGGAATATCCCTGACACCTGTAAAATTTGGCATATCTTTCACCACTACATTCTTGAACCAGGCCGGCGCATTACTGCATGTTTATACGGACGGCAGTGTGATGCTTAATCATGGCGGAACCGAGATGGGGCAAGGGCTTTTCATTAAAGTCGCCCAAGTCGTCGCCGAAGAATTCCAGATCGATTTGGATCGCATCAAAATCACATCGACATCAACAGACAAAGTTCCAAATACATCTGCGACTGCGGCATCCTCTGGATCGGACATGAATGGAAAAGCAGCACAGGCAGCTGCTAAAACAATCAAGCAACGTCTCATTGATTTTGCCGCAGAGCATTATTCTGTCGCGGCTGGTGACATTGAATTCCTGCCCAACCGGGTCCGTATCGGAGCCACCAACCTTACATTTACAGAGTTGGTCAATCTGGCTTATCTGAACCGTATTTCACTGTCTTCAACGGGATATTACCGGACGCCAAAAATTCATTATGATGCTGAAAAATATGCAGGACGGCCTTTCTATTATTTCGCATATGGTGCCGCCGTATCAGAAGCGATTATTGATACACTTACTGGCGAGAATAAGATTACACGCGTCGATATTATTCATGACGCTGGGAAAAGTATGAACCCCGCTATTGATCTTGGACAAATTGAAGGGGCATTCATTCAAGGTATGGGCTGGCTGACCACGGAAGAGTTGTTTTTCGATAACAGCGGAAATCTTAAAACCCATGCGCCGTCCACGTACAAGATCCCGACGTGCAGCGACCGACCAGAAATTTTCAATATGGAGCTGTATAGTTCAGGGGAAAATGTTGAAGACAGCATTCATAAATCTAAGGCCGTTGGGGAACCTCCATTTATGCTCGCCATTTCAGCCTTTAACGCGCTAACTGATGCAGTTTCCAGTGTTTCAAACTACAAATCCTTACCTGAACTCGACGCTCCGGCTACACCAGAACGGGTATTAATGGCAGTTCAGGACATGCAAACTGCTGCAAAAGGGCGTGTATGACAAACTGGAGCAACATTGTTGAACAGGTAAATCTTCTCAGTGAGACCGCTGTTTTGATAACTGTTGGCGCGGCGCGCGGCTCCACTCCCCGTGAAACTGGAACACGTATGCTTGTGGATGGCTCGAAAACCCACGGGACCATTGGTGGCGGGCAACTGGAATATGTTGCAATAGACGCTGCGCGAAAATTGCTCACTGAAAACAATGAGGCACAGTTTCAACTTTTGAAACTCCCCCTTGGACCGGAGCTTGCACAATGTTGTGGCGGCTACACCGAACTCCTTCTCAGTAAAATTAACAAGTCCGACGGTTGGGTCACTGATTTAAAACAAGCCTTAGACGATAATTTGGACGCTGCTATTGTGACCACACTGTCTAACACTGGCATAAATCGAACGCTGCAACAGTTAGATGATCAGACGACTACCGGCCAAAATACAGTCAACGACTGTATTCGATCCGGCAAACCCTTATTGCTCGAAGATCAAACAAAGGCCGACAGTTTTGAGTTAATTGAACCCCTTGATGAAGACCGTTTTACATTAACTTTGTTTGGTGCAGGTCATGTGGGCAGAGCAATTATTAATGTTCTGGCATCGCTTCCTTGCCGCATAAAATGGGTGGACGCTCGAAGCGAAGAATTCCCAAAAACCATTCCATCAAACATTGAAAAAATAGTAACACCGCGACCAATTGATATCGTCGAAAATTCCGATCCTGCGGGTCTGTATTTAATAATGACCCACAGTCACCAATTGGATTTTGAGATCACTGCCGCTTTATTGAGGCGAGCTGACGCGGCTTACGTTGGCCTAATAGGGTCGGAGACAAAGCGGAAACGCTTTTTCAAAAGGCTAAATCTGCAAGGATTTGGAGATGACAAATTATCGAAAATAACTTGCCCCATTGGCGTAGCGCATCTAACGGGGAAACACCCGTCTGAGATCGCAATATCAGTTGCATCGGAGATTTTGACGGTTCAACAATCTCTTATATCAGGTAAACAACACGACTTACGCAATCAGGGGCACAAATTTGGGTAAAGGCAATAAAGTAAGGGAAACCTTGTTGCCGTTAGTATAACGTAAGAAAATTCTGAGAATGGCTGCTAAGTGTCAATGTCAGACAGGGAGACTAAATCAATGAGTACCAAGGATACAGGGCATCCACGTCTGGAGCTCAAGGGGATCACCAAAGCGTATCCCGGCGTGCTTGCCAATGATAATATAAATCTAAAAATACTTCCGGGCGAAATTCACGCGCTCCTCGGTGAAAATGGCGCCGGCAAAAGCACGCTTGTTAAGGCAATTTACGGTGTCTTAAAAGCAGATTCAGGACAAATCTTCTGGAACGGTTCACCCACTAAGATTGCGAGCCCTCACGCTGCCCGCAATCTTGGCATTGGTATGATTTTCCAGCATTTCTCGTTGTTTGAAGCCATGACTGTCACTGAGAATATTGCCCTTGGCATGCCTGGACGCCAAAATATGTCTGCCCTTGCCAAGCGGATCACCGAAGTTTCTGAAAACTACGGACTTCCACTGCATCCAGACCGCCAAGTCCACACACTTTCAGTGGGCGAGAACCAGCGCATTGAAATTGTCCGTTGCCTTCTTCAAGATCCCAAACTCTTAATTATGGATGAGCCCACATCCGTTCTGACCCCGCAAGAAGCAGACAAAATGTTTGAAACTTTGCGGCGTTTGTCAGACGAAGGTGTCTCCATTTTATATATCAGCCATAAACTTGATGAGATCAAAGCATTATGCCACAAGGCCACAATTTTGAGAGGCGGACGTTATATTTCAGAATGCGATCCCACCAAAGAAACAGCTAAAAGCCTCGCTGAAATGATGATCGGCACGGACTTAACGACACCGCGCCATCAGGACGATAGCAAACGCGGACCCGTTCGCTTGAAAGTTCATAATCTGTCCACCGATAGTACAGATCAGTTTGGCGTCGATCTCAACTTAATAAACTTCGATGTGAGAAGCGGTGAAATTCTTGGCATTGCCGGGGTCGCGGGAAATGGCCAAGTCGAGCTTCTGGAAGCTTTGAGCGGCGAGGCTCTCAGCAACGCACCAGAGCATGTCTTGCTAGAAGGTCACCCTATTGGAAATCTTGGGCCCGTTGATAGACGAAAAATCGGCGTGGCATTTGTGCCAGAAGACCGTTTAGGACATGGTTCCGTCCCTGAAATGAGCCTCATAGATAACGCCTTTTTGAGCGCCTATAATACGAAACAATTATTGGGTGGCGGTCTTATAAATCATTCGAAGACCAAAAAATTTGCAGAAGAAATTGTTGCGAAATTTGACGTCCGCACTGCGGGCGTCTCCCACGCGGCAAGCAGCCTTTCAGGCGGTAATCTTCAGAAATTTATCGTTGGCCGCGAAATGATGCAGGATCCAAAACTTATCATTATCGCCCATCCAACATGGGGCGTTGATGCAGGTGCCGCCGCTTCTATTCACCAGGCCATTATTGATCTTGCTGAAAAGGGAGCTGCGGTTCTCGTGGTCAGCCAAGATCTTGACGAACTTTTCGCAATCAGTAACAGGATTGCCGTCATCGCAGAAGGCCGCTTGTCGGTTAGCCGCGATATTCATGAAATCACGATCGAACAAATTGGGCTGCTTATGGGCGGCACAACTGGCATAGCATCTGAAAAGGAAGCTCAAAGTGTTGCTTAAAATTGTTAAACGACCAGAACCTGCCAGAGCAATGGTATATGTAACGCCCATTTTGGCGCTTGCACTTACTGTTTTGACTGGAATGTCCTTGTTCACTTTCCTAGGCGTTGACCCTGTTGAGGCGCTGCAGAATTTCTTTATTCTTCCCATAAACGACCAATATGGTCTGACAGAATTATTTGTAAAAGCTACACCGCTCATTTTATGTGCCATCGGTTTGTCTGTTGGCTTTAGAGCCAACGTCTGGAATATCGGCGCGGAAGGCCAGCTCACAATTGGTGCCATTTTTGGTGGCGGTTTGTTTGTCTATTTTCATGATGTTGACAGTATTTTATTGCTTCCGGCAATGGTTCTAATGGGAGCTGTTGGCGGCGCATTATGGGCCGCAATTCCGGCGTATTTAAAAACCCGCTTTAACGCAAACGAGATCCTAACAAGCCTGATGTTGGTTTATGTGGCGACGCTCCTCCTGAGCTTGCTGGTTCATGGCCCATTCCGTGACCCTGATGGGTATAATTTCCCAGAGTCCCGGATTTTCAGTGACAGTGCGACAATGCCCATATTGCTGGAAGGAACACGCCTTCATTTTGGAACAATCATTGCGTTTCTTGCTGTTATAACAACATGGATTATGCTTGCGAAAACCCTCGTCGGATTTCAAATCAAAGTGATTGGTGCAGCCCCGAAAGCGGGTGCCTATGCTGGCTTTAGCCAAAAGAAAATTGTTTGGTTTAGTCTCCTGTTTGGCGGTGCAATGGCGGGGCTTGCTGGCGTATCAGAAGTTGCGGGACCTG
>CAJXWA010000194.1 GCA_913062525.1 uncultured Alphaproteobacteria bacterium
CAATAATGATGCAAGGCGTCCCTGCAATCAGGCCGATACCTGTAACAATGCCTGCCGACGACAATTCCCCGCCATATTGCCCCCATGCCGCCATAGGAGAAAGCTCAAGAAAGGCAGAGCCAGTATCCAACAACCGGTCAATGCGATCGCGAACCAATATCTTACCACGCGCATGATGGCGCTCAATTAATACTGGGCGTCCGCTTGATGTGGCGGTTTTCATGCGTTCTTTCCACACATCCAACAAACCATCATAATGCTGTTTATTTTTCAGAAATTGATCCGAACGCGCATCAAGTTTTGTCTCGATTGCTACCATTATTTTATTCCATTAATCCGTTCGTTAAAATCTCAAGGTATCCGTCTGCAAGCTCTGTCACGTCACCATGTGCCGGGTCAAACCATTCCAATGTTGCATTCAACGAGCCGATTAACATCAATCGAAACACTTTCAAATCTACGGCATCGTTCAGCCCGCCCCGTGACGCCATAGACTGCAGGATGTCATCCCACAAATTTTCGTACTTTCGTCGAACAACGCGGGCTTCAAGTTGAACGTTTTCTGGAACTTGCCCGTGAATACGAACGTTGGCAGATGTGTAGTCAGAATGCGCGAGAAGAGTATTCAAATGTGCCTTCACACATACCGCTAAAATCTGTGTAGCTGATCCGTTTGCTGCAACTTCTTCATAAGACAATTGCACAGCCTCATGCACCCGTTCAATTCCCAGGTTAAGCACCTCAAGTACAATTTCTTCTTTGCTTTTGAAGTGATAATACACGCTGCCTGCCTTCATATGCGCTGCCTCGGCAATCCCGCGCAATGAAACAGCGGCATATCCTGCCTCTCGAAACATATGCGCAGCCGCATCCAGAATGCTCTGCCGGGTTTCTGACGCAGCTCTGCGTTTTCCTGTAGCTTGTTCAGATGTCAAAGGTTCGCCTTTCAAATTATTCTAACTAACGTTAGACAATTATCTTCATCAAGTCAAACTTTACTCCGATGCGCTGAAAAACAACGCATCTAGAGAGTCCGCGAGCCTACATACGGGCCTAACTGTCGCGTAATTGAGTAAGGGTCACCGTTGGTGTACTTGCTTCAGGATCTGTCAGAATATGAATAAGAGACGGTTTTCCGCTCGCTTGGGCTCTTGCAAAAGCACCTTCAAAGTCTTCACTTTGAGAAACAGTTTCCGCATGTCCGCCGTAGGCTTTCGCGATCATCGCAAAATCTGGATTTTTCAAATCGGTACCTGAAATTCTGGCCGGATATTCGCGTTCCTGATGCATCCGGATGGTGCCGTAAACGCCATTATCGATCAGTAAAACAATTATATTTGCACCGCATTGAACTGCCGTTCCGAATTCTTGCAAGGTCATTTGAAAACATCCGTCGCCTGCGAAACAGACGACTTGTTTATCAGGATTCCTGAGTTTCCCTGCCACAGCCGCAGGCAAGCCGTATCCCATTGAGCCGGATGTGGGGGCCAACTGCGTTCCAAATTTTCTGAACCGCCAAAACCGGTGAAGCCATATGGCATAGTTTCCAGCGCCATTGGTCATGATCGCATCATCTGCCAGCTTTTCGCGCAGATGCTGCATCACCATTCCCATTTGCACATCACCGGGCGTTTGCGGCAAGGCATCAGTCCAGGCTCGGTAGCCACTATGGGCCTCTGTTGCATAATCCTTTTGATCAGATGGCGTAACCGTTTGCATCAACTCAAGAAACGCCCCCGGCGATGCATTTATGGCAAGGTCAGGGTTATAAATTCGGCCAAGTTCCTCCGCACCAGAATGAATATGAACCAGTTTTTGTTTAGGAGTTGGAATATCGAAAAGAGAAAAACTCTGGCTTGGGTTTTCCGAAAAACGAGCCCCCAACAATATCACTAGGTCGCTTTCACTAAGCGCGTCCTTCAAAGACGGATTTATACCAAGCCCTATGTCTCCAGCATAATTTGGATGCAAATGATCAAAAAGCTGTTGGCGGCGAAACGAACAACCGACAGGCAAGCCCCAATCCTCTGCAAATTTCTGAACATCCTTTACAGCAGCTTCAGTCCAACGACTTCCACCCAGCACAAGAAAAGGCTTCTCTGCAGCGCCTAGCATGCCTTTGAGTTTCTTAATGGAGCCTAGTGTGGGCGCAGGTTCTGCCACCTCAACGAAAGATCCAACATTTACGTCACATTTTTCTGTCAGCATATCTTCTGGCAATGCCAAAACAACTGGTCCTGGACGGCCACTCATGGCCACATGGTATGCGTGAGAAATAACCTCTGGAATGCGATCAACATGGTCGATTTCTTCAACCCATTTCGCCAAATCCCCAAAAGTTTGACGGTAATCGACTTCTTGGAACGCTTCTCGTCCACGCATGCGCCGACCGATTTGCCCGACGAATAAAATCATGGGAGTAGAATCTTGTTTGGCGACATGAACACCCGCCGCCGCATTAGTTGCGCCAGGGCCTCGGGTCACGAAACAAATGCCGGGTCGGCCAAGCATTTTGCCGTCAGCCTCCGCCATCATTGCCGCCCCGCCTTCTTGGCGAGCAACAACCGTATCAATAGGACTGTCATGCAAGGCATCCAACACCGCCAGATAACTTTCCCCCGGCACGCAAAAAACTCTATCAACACCTTGCGCTTCAAGGCATTCGACAATTAACTCACCACCTGTTTTCATAACGTCCATCTTTTTGACTATTTATTGCGCACAATCGATACAGTGGCTTGTAAAGGGGAGTATTTTCTACCGCTTTTCTTGAATTTCTTCACCACATTTTGAACAGGTACCGTAATGCCCGTCTTCTATGCGAGAAAGAGCCGCCTTTATGGCAATTATTTCCGCTTTGGCTTCCGCTTCCAGTCGTTCAAGAACCTCATCATCTTCACGTTCATGAGCTTGTTCTGAAAAATTCTGACTATGCTCGCTTCTCAACGACTCGTTCATTTCCTTCGCGCGAATTTCCAAGCTATCCATACGTGCGGCCAAGTCTTCTTTGGTTTTATGCAAATCTAACATTCTGTGCTCCCTGAATGAGGTTGATAATGGCAGATTATTTTAGCTTCCATGACTCTAGATAATTCTTCAATGACAGAAATCAAAACCCGCGTAAGTAAATTTTGTGTAACGTTATCCCTATATGTGACTGTATGTAGTGAGAACATTCAGGTAATAATTTGCACATTATAAATAACAAAGCGGTAGCGGGTCAGTGGGAATATTCGAAAAATATCTTTCAATTTGGGTAGGACTGGCAATGCTCGGCGGTCTGTTTCTGGGTAGTCAAATTCCAACCCTATTCAATTTTGCTGCATCATTGGAATGGGCACATATTAATCTTCCCATTGCTCTCCTCATCTGGGTAATGATTTATCCGATGATGATACAAGTAGATCTCTCCACATTTAAGGATCTTGGCAAACGACCCAAAGGGATCATTCTTACTTTAGTTATAAACTGGCTGATCAAACCCTTCTCTATGGCCGTTTTGGGCTGGTTGTTTTTTCGGGTCTTTTTTTCGAACTGGGTGCCGGCTGATACGGCCACCGAATATATTGCGGGGATGATATTGCTGGGTGTCGCCCCCTGCACTGCCATGGTGTTTGTCTGGAGCCATCTAACCAAAGGAGACCCAAACTACACTTTGCTACAAGTCTCCATCAACGATGTCATAATGGTTTTTGCATTCGCCCCGATCGCTGCATTTTTGTTGGGAGTGACCGACATTCACGTCCCTTGGGATACACTTATTATATCTGTGATCCTCTATGTTCTGTTTCCGCTTGTGGCCGGCATAGCAACGCGAAAGAAATTCTTTGCCAATAAAAATTCTAACGACCTCAATCATTTCCTAACCCGGCTTAAACCATTATCCGTTGTTGGCCTTTTGCTGACCGTTTTTCTACTTTTTGGACTACAAGCTCAAACTATTCTGGCAAGCCCCGAAACCATTGGATTGATTGCTGTCCCACTCATCATTCAAAGCTACGGCATTTTTTTTATAGCCTTTGCCGGAGCCCGACTTCTGAAACTCCCTTATAACATCGCGGCGCCCGCATGTTTAATCGGTACATCAAATTTTTTCGAACTCGCGGTTGCCGTGGCGATTTCGCTTTTTGGCCTGCATTCAGGCGCAGCCCTGGCAACAGTTGTTGGTGTATTGGTTGAAGTGCCTGTAATGCTATCGTTGGTTGCCCTTTGCAAACGCTCCCAACACCTATTCAACACCACAGAGAGACACACAGATGACACTTAGAGTTGGCATAAACGGTTTTGGCCGCATGGGAAGATTAGCGCTTAGAGCTGCTTGGGACTGGCCTGAAATTCAATTCGTGCAAATTAATGATCCTGCTGGCGATGCGGCGACTTTCGCCCACCTGCTCAATTTCGATAGTATCCACGGCCGCTGGCAATACGAAGCCCGGCAAAAAGCATCCCAAATACAGATCGCAGATCAGCCAATTTCTTTTACGAGAAACACACGCATAGGCGATACGGACTGGTCAGAGTGCGATATTGTTATTGAAGCTTCAGGTAAAATGAAAACAAAAAAATTATTGCAAACCTACCTCGACCAAGGGGTGAAACGTGTCATTGTTACCGCCCCTGTAAAAGAGCCAGGCATCCTCAATATTGTTATGGGTGTGAACGAGGATCTATATGATCCGGAAAACCACCCGATTGTAACCGCCGCGTCCTGCACAACCAATTGCCTAGCCCCTGTTGTAAAAGTAATCCACGAGAACCTAGGGATAAAGCATGGATCAATGACCACCATCCATGACATCACCAACACGCAAACGATTATAGACACAGCCCATACAGACCTCCGCCGAGCAAGAGCCTGCGGAGAAAGCCTTATCCCAACAACCACTGGATCAGCGACAGCAATCACACATATTTTCCCCGAACTAAAGGGAAAATTAAACGGCCATGCTATCCGCGTGCCTCTTGCCAATGCATCGCTTACTGACTGCGTTTTCGAAGTCTCCCGCGCCACCAGCGCAGAGGAAGTGAACCAGCTCCTTTTAGAGGCATCAACCACGATATTAAAAAATGTAATGGGGTATGAGACACGGCCGCTTGTATCTGCAGATTATAAAACCGATCCCAGATCCTGTATTATCGACGCACCCTCGACATTGGTGGTCAATCATACCCAAGTTAAAATTTATGCTTGGTATGACAATGAGTGGGGCTATGTAAACCGCACCATGGAGATCGCTAAAATGATTGGGAACATTGACAGGAATAATAAATGACCTCTAAGGCACGTAACTCAGGTTTAGGACAATATCTGATCATCACTGGTAACTATTGGGCGTTCACTTTGACAGACGGTGCCCTCAGAATGCTGGTGGTTCTGCATTTTCATGATCTGGGCTACAGCCCACTTTCAATTGCGCTGCTTTTCGTTTTCTACGAATTTTTTGGCGTTATTACAAACTTGATTGGCGGCTGGATTGGTGCCCGATTTGGGTTAAACCGCACCATGAATATTGGACTGGCCCTGCAGATACTCGCACTAAGCATGCTTTTAGTACCACCGACCTATCTAACTGTTACCTGGGTGATGATAGCGCAGGCTTTCTCTGGGATAGCAAAAGACCTTAACAAGATGAGTGCAAAAAGCGCCGTGAAATTTATGGTTGTTTCCTCAGCCGAAGATAAACTCTACAAACTTGTTGCACTGCTGACAGGATCGAAGAATGCATTGAAGGGTGTCGGTTTTTTCCTAGGGGGACTTCTCCTCAACGTATTTGGTTTCACCAGCACATTAAGCGTTATGATCGGTATGCTTCTCCTCGTATTTTTAACCAGCCTTCTTTTTTTGAACACGAGATTAGGACAAGTTAAAGGCAAACTCAAATTCAGCGATATTTTTTCAAAAAGCGCTGCTATCAACAAACTATCCGCGGCTCGCATGTTCCTATTTGGTGCCCGAGATGTGTGGTTTGTCGTCGCACTTCCTGTCTATTTATCGTCCAACCTCAATTGGGATCACTGGTCGGTTGGCAGTTTTCTCGCCTTCTGGATCATTGCATATGGATTTACACAAACCCTAGCCCCTTACTTGACACGCCGTCATGACGGATCTCAGCCAGATGGGAAAAGTGCTTTTAGTTGGGTTTTAAGTCTCAGTATTTCCCCCTTTCTGATTGCTTTCGCTCTCTATATAGATTTTCAAGTTGAAACCAGCTTAATCATCGGTCTCTCACTCTTTGGGTTTTTCTTTGCCATCAACTCTTCTCTGCATAGCTACCTAATTGTCTCTTACGCAAAAAAAGACAGTGTATCTCTTGATGTTGGGTTTTATTATATGGCAAACGCAATGGGTC
>CAJXWA010000195.1 GCA_913062525.1 uncultured Alphaproteobacteria bacterium
GCTCAAGGCTGTGGAAAAAGAAAATCAATCGCTTTGCTTGTTGAACAGTACCGCTCTGTTGGTGACGGAAGTCCAGAGAAAAGTGCTGGAAATTAAAACAGGGCGGATAGAAGAACCGCCCTGTTGTTTTGATTTCTAAAACCGCCGAGTAGGTTTCCCTCTAGGATCTCGCTGAGGGTTAGGTTTTCTTGCGCGTGATCGGGCCGTAGATGCGTAACCACCTTTGTATTTAATAATATTCGGGTTTCCCAAACTAGACTCTGGTTTCAATCCTTTTGGATCATCCATCCACAATAGAAATTGTGTCATGCTATCCACTTGATCGTCAAAACGACCATTCGGGAATCTCAGAAGTTCTTGCAATAAAGCCGGAACCCAAGATGCTGAATTAGGCAGCAAGACAGAATTAGATTTCAATGTTGAAATATGAGACATTGTACGTTCATATTTTGGCAAGATGGGAGCTGGAATTGAAATGACGGGATACTTTACCTTTCCAGTTTTTGCTTCACGCTTGAGTGTAGAAATCAAAGACGTTCCCAATGCAGCATCTTCAATGAGTATTGCTTGAGGTTTATGGGAAGAAAATAACTTCCGCGCGACATCGACCAACTCCTCATATTCTTCCTTGCCCCGCCAGAGATCGACAAGGTGGTGTTTCATTCCATTCGTTTTCCAGGTCGAACAAACCGAATAACTGGAATTTTCACCCGGTCTTTGAGCAACATCCCAACTTTGGATTGTCCGGTATCGATCCTTGGGCAATTGATCGAATAATGGAAACCATTCCTCTTTGATCAACAACCCATCTGGCGGGACAGGGTTCTGTTGATATTGAGCCTCAAAAATGTGGGGCTGGGTGTCTCTTTTTTTGTTTCTCAGCCATTCAGGCGTATGGCCTTCTGGGTCCAGTATGTCTCCAGCAGGCCGATTCCATTTCCAATCTCCGATGAAATAGGTTGTAGGTTCATCAGCTACAAGAGGAATATTAAGCATTTCAAAGTTATACCTCCGATGTAGGTAACCGGTGAGGTCATCTTCGTGCAATCGCTGCATAACGAGAACAATGCTCCCATCACTAGGATTGTTTAAGCGTGATTGAATAACGGTATCATATTTGTTGTTATTACTATCACGCTCTACTTGCGAATAAACCTTCTGACCATCAATAGGATCATCAATAATGATGATATCACCTCCATGACCCGTGATGTTACTTTCCATAGACGTGCCTCGTCTCCGACCATTGGCGGTGGTCGAAAAATCAAGAACTCCTGATCGCGAATTAGCCAGTATTGCTTCAGGGTTGGCATTCCGATACCAATCTGATTGCATAATTTGCAGCGAGGATTCTCCTAATTCTTTAGCAAGCGTCTTGCTGTGGGAGATACAAAGGATTTCTTTTGATGGTTGGTTTGCAAGAACCCACGCTGGAAACGCCGCGCTGACTATCCGGGATTTTAGAACTCGAGGTGGCATATTTATGATCAACCGTTTACACTCACCGGAGGCGACCATTTCCAGTTTTCTAGCCAAGGCCTCCAAGTGTTTGCCTTGCCGTAGGCGTTCACCAGGATTTGTGGTTTTAAAAGCTCTTTTTATGAAGGTTAGAAGTTCTTTTCGGCTGGCCCAGTCAAGCGCATCCTGTTCACTAATCATTGAGTTTACTCTTTTTAATAATTTTTTCATTTTGAATCTCCTTCAAGTTGTCTTGTTAGAAAATCTTCGAGAATTGTTGAATCTTCTGGGTCCAGTCCAACTACCTTTTCGGATTCTGCATCCGCATTCAGAAGCCTGCCAATCAACCCAATTAGAATAGTTGCTGCACGAGCATCTCCTTTGAGTGATTTTGCAACCAGTGCTTTAACCATTGCCCGCTGTTTGGAGACCTTGAGGTGGCGATCGCCTTCACGGATATTGATCGGCTCGGAAAGTTCTTTCTCCAGATCGGTTTTCAAATTAAGGGTGCCTTTAGGACGCCCCTTGGAATTACCTGATTGGCCTCGTTTGAACCGACCATTTTTCGGAGGCTTGCCATAACCCACTTTGTAACCATCAGTCATATCAAAGTACCTCCCCGTTAGTGGTGTCGAGTCTGTCGTAGCGGGCTGACTCAACTTCTGCAAATGTTTGGCCTGTAGAGGTGAGGACAGCTTTTAGGCCGGTCGCTTTTTGCCAACGTCTTATGGTGACATCAACATAAAGCGGTGAGATCTCAATGAGGCGCGCTCGTCGGCCTGTTCGCTCAGCCGCCATCAGTGTCGTGCCTGATCCACCGAAACAATCAAGGATTACATCACCGCGATTGGAAGCATCAAGGATGGCATCCGCCACCAATGCTGTGGGCTTAACTGTTGGGTGCATGGCCAGGTCTTCAAGGCGTCCCTCACGCATGGTGTTTACGCCCGGATAATCCCAAACATTTGTTCGGTTTCTTCCGTGCTTGCCGAGCTCCACATTATTAATGTGACGTTCGGTACCTTTCTTAAAGACAAAAACCAGCTCATGTTTAGAACGGTAGAAGCTACCCATTCCACCGTTATCCTTGTTCCAAACACACAAATTGATCAGAGATGTGTATGCATCCTGTCCGGCAGCATGGATTTCACCGATATGCCGCCAATCCATGAAATGATAATGCAATGATCCATCTACACTGAAAGCTTCAAGATGCTTGAAAGTTGTTATGAGAAACTGTGTGAATTCTGATTTAGACATTTCTCCAGATGCCATCGCAAACTCTGGATGCTTGATCAAGCCGTTTCCGCAAACATGATTCCTGACTGAGACATTGTAGGGAGCATCACATAGAACCATATGAGCTTTGACTTTTGCCATAAGCAATTCGTAAGATTCCGCAGCGAGAGAATTACCACAGAGTAACCGGTGTTCACCAAGTTGCCAGAGGTCTCCCTCTTTGGTGATGAGCGCCACATTTTCATTTAGATCAGCAAGTGGATCATCTTCAACAATATTGTCAGCAAGACCAATCGTGAGGCAGGCATCTATCTCGGGGCCTTCGAAACCCGTCAGTTCCATATCGAAACTCAATTCCATGAGTTCTTGGAATTCAAGGGCAAGAGCAGGCTTGTCCCAAACTGTATCTTCAGGAAGGCGGTTCAGTGCGAGGCGAAGTGCCTTGATCTCTGCTGGAGAACGATCAGCCGCTACAACAACGGCAATTTCCTCGTGTCCAAGCTCTTTTAGAGTTTCATAAATCAAGTGACCGTCAATGATGACGTTATTCTGATCAACTATAGCTGGGCTAAGTTGTCCATTTTTGCGAAGTAGTGATTTGGCTTTGCGACGTTGTTTTCGGGAATGGTTCCGAAGTCCTTTTTCGTATGGTTGCAGATCGCTGATATTGCGATAATTGATAGTAAGTGAATTAGTCTTCATAGTAAGTCTCCAGAGGAGTAATCCATCTGGGAATTCGATATAAAACCTGTTATTCAGGTGCTCATGAGGTGACAATCCGAGACATCTCCTGTCGAACCACTCCCTATATCGAAATCCCAAATAAAAAAATGAGATGATATAAGGAGAAAATTATTAGTTGCATAACACTTAGGGTTTATCAACCAAGAACCGCACTATATTTAGATGTGTTCGGTAGTGAAGGTGCTATATGTGGTGTTATGAAAGTATTTCGCAATAAGTAAAAAAATAGATCCACTTTAATGCCTTCGTTTGCAATTTATTATTGTTGGATTGGTACTTACTTCGTTGGCAATAATGTCATTGCTGTGAACCCCAAAACTGGATCGCTTAAGGTAACAATTTTCCCGTAATGATTTGGTTGATATAACAAGCTGCATTCTGGGCACTGTCATATTAGCATCCTGTGGAAACAGAATTTTCTAACTACTTTTTTGACGTTGCTGTGTCTGAATAGTCATCGTCGAGTACACTCTGGAGAAGATGGCAAATTATTTACCGTTAGCGTTCAAGACAAGTTAGCACTATTGGAACCGAGCGAGTAAATCATTGACAGCTAAGCTTCGCCACCTATCCCTCCCATTTAATAAGAGTGACTACAAATCGTTCCTCAACAATAAAATTAGGTTATGCGAGAAAGAAATCCCGTGCCGCGCACCGATCTGCCATGACACGCGCTCCGCACTAGGTATCACAAGCTGGTTGCTGTTAGTCTTGTTTATACGACGTTTTTACAGTTAGTTCGAGCTGTTCCTAATTGCTAGGATGGACAACAATTCTATTTAAGGTAACAATAGGTAAACAAGATAATAATCAACCTGACATGAGGATTTCAGTATGTCTCCATCTTTTAGGCATGACTCGTCTGATTTATACAGTTTCTTCTCTCAGGCGGGACGGGGGTTCTACATTCCTTATTACCAGAGAAATTATTCTTGGGATGAAGAAAACGCTAGCGCACTTATGTCGGATATTTTTTCGGGTATGAAGCGGGTGATTAGAAAGAAAACCCACACGGTGTTTTTAGGCACCATAATTTTGCATGAGGAAAGCAATATCAAAGTTGGCGTGCATACTGACACTCCAAATATGTTAACTAAAATTTCAACAATAGTTGATGGGCAACAGCGAATTTCCTCTATTGCTTTGCTGGCCTGCGTTATGGACGCTCATATTAATTCCCTTTCGACCCAAATAGATTCCTTTAACAACCCTTCAAGTAATTTTAGTAACTTGAAGAACGAACTCGATGATATGTCAACGAGTTTTAGAGAGTTTTACTCTGTAGATATTAAGAAGAAGGGCGTTCAACCACCTATTAAACCAGTTGTTATTCGCGCTGGGGATCAGAGCGCTATCCCTGTGACTGATCAATGGACATTGGCTGGTGACTCGACCGTTTTCTATAAATCAAATGTAACAAACTTCCTTGCAAAATACATAGAAGGATTTCAAATTGAAGATATCCCGACCGACGAGAGGATAGGTGGCGTCGTAGCCGTGTTCGTCGATCGGATCCAGGAAGGATTAGATGAAGTAGATGAGACCCTAATTAATGAATTAGTAGCCGCCAATGATGAAACTGGCGGAAATTTTCAAAATTTCATCGCTTATCCACCGAACTTACTAGAAGTCAAATCGCTAACCCCCGAAGAGCAAGCCGCTTTTTATAGGGGCATAATGACATTGGCTGTATGTTCGTTTCTTAAAAATTTGTGTAATATAGTAATCATTGAATGTATGGACATTGATTTGGCATTCGACATGTTTCAGTCGTTGAATGCTACTGGCACGCCACTAACTGCATTTGAAGTATTTAAGCCAAGGATTGTGCAATCTTGGGGGGCAACTTATCCTTCGACAATCAAAAATCAGGTAGATCGTATAGAAAATGTTTTTCAGTTAGAAAGTTCTGCTAGTGGCAAAGAAGATTTAACAGATGGCGTGATTATCTCATCCGCCTTAATCTTCAATGGTGAAATTATAGGAAAGCGATTTAGTGAAGAACGCGACTGGCTTATTGATACGCTCCAACCTCCTTTGGATCCCTTTGCTGAACTGTTTATTAAGTGCATTGCTGATCAAGCGGAGTATCGCAAAATATTCATCCGGCCACGAAAATCGCCAAAAGATTCAGCAACTTTTAGTCTTATTACGCACCTTCAGAATATGGGGCTTACTACTCCGCAAGCTGATATGTCGGCACTGTGTATTTTTTATCTAAGAGATGCGGGGCATTTTTTTGCACATAGTGTAATTAGTGTTTTCTACTCAAAGCTTCTGCGGGCCCAAGGAAATGCTGCAAATACTACAGCTGCGGCATCCGAGTTCCATTCAGTTTGTCAAGCAACTGCTTCCTTCTTCACTTTATGGATGGGGGCAATTACAGGTCGCTTTCCTGATGCTGTATACCGAGAATTGTTTCAATCTAGTTCTAAAAATATGTCCTTTTTCAGCGGTTCCGCAAACCAAACTGCAAGCTTTGTAAAATCAAAATTTCGTCAGGCGCTTGAGGATAAAGACGTTTACAGCGAGGGTGACCCCAAAACGGCCCGAGTTAATTGGGTGGATGCTGCGAAAGAAACTCCTTGGTATTCAAGAAAAAGCCTGTGCAGATTTGCGTTGTTGGCCGCGTCAAATGATGGTGCTCCAGATATTGCCTCAGGAAATGAAGGATTGTTCGTTGATGGAGTGCCATACTCGGCAGGATTGCTGAACTGCAGAGTATGGCATTCAAGCGAGTATTCAGTAATTGAACACGTCGCCACACGCGATATTCCACAGAGATTTAAATATCCAG
>CAJXWA010000196.1 GCA_913062525.1 uncultured Alphaproteobacteria bacterium
TGCAGCCATTTTCGAAGCTGCAGGCGCTATCATTGCTGGCGGTGATGTAGTGTCCACCATCAAAAAAGGGATTATTGACCCCGCAGGCATGCAAGACAGTCAGGTCTTTATTTGGGCCATGATGAGCGCGCTATTCGCCGCAGCCGCATGGGTTAATATCGCGACATGGGTTGGTGCACCGGTTAGTACAACACATGCCGTTGTTGGCGGCGTTATGGGCGCAGGTATTGCCGCAGCAGGCTTTGGCATAGTGAATTGGCCCACTATGTATAAAATCGCAGCAAGCTGGGTGATATCACCAATTATGGGGGGGCTCATAGCGGCCCTGTTCCTAGCATTCATCAAATTCAACATCATTTACAAAGAAGATAAAATAGCCGCGGCAAAACGCTGGGTCCCCCTTCTGGTGGCCATTATGGCAGGTGTGTTCTCGTCTTACCTGATCATGAAGGGACTTAAAAGAGTTTGGAAACCCGATACGGTAACTCTGATTGCAGTCTCATTTGCTGTTTTTGCGTCGACCTATATTGTCGTAAGGCCCATTGTGGCAAAAGCGGCACGTGGCATGGAGAATCGGAACAAGTCGGTTCGCGCCCTTTTCACAATTCCTTTGATCCTGTCTGCGGCTCTCTTGAGTTTTGCCCATGGCGCCAACGATGTTGCGAACGCCGTTGGCCCTCTTGCCGCTATTGTGGGGACAACGGCAACCGGCTCTGTCGAAGGAGAAGTCGGCATTCCCATTTGGGTTATGGTTATTGGTGCCGCTGGCATTAGTGCAGGTTTGTTTCTGTTTGGACCTAAACTAATTCGTACTGTCGGCGAACAAATTACAAAAATGAACCCTATGCGCGCCTTCTGCGTGGCATTGTCTGCAGGCATCACTGTTCTTGTAGCCTCAACTATGGGACTTCCCGTTAGTTCCACCCACATTGCGGTAGGCGCTGTATTTGGCGTCGGCTTCTTTAGGGAATGGATTACAGAACGCCGTGCAAGAACCTTGCGTCAAGAGTTGCGGGCATCCAAGATCCATCCTGACAGCAATCTACCTGTGGATTTACAAGAACCTAGCAAACCATCAAAACGGAAAAAACTGGTCCGCCGGTCTCATGTTTTAACGATTGCAGCCGCATGGATTATCACAGTACCCTGCGCCGCATTGCTCGCGGCTGGTATTTTCATGCTGATCTCCACATTCACTGGATAAATGTATCTTAGATTTGTGATGAATATCTCATAGGTGATATTTTGCACCGCTCGCCTCAAAACTTTACTGGACTGAGCCGTGCCGCTGCTTCATAAAATGAAGTCTGTTTTATGAACTTCACGAGGCAAAAGAATGAATGAACAAACAACAGCGGCTCAATTACCGGACAACCTCTTGGAACTTGATGGCCTACAACAGCTGAAACTCGCCTTTGAAGATGGCACAAAACGGCCCCCTATTGGTGAGACTCTCGATTTTGGGATGATCGAAATGGAGAAAGGCAAAGTTGTCTTTGAAGGCAACCCTGCCGAAAAGCATATGAATCCCATCGGATCAATTCACGGCGGATATGCCGCGACACTTCTGGATTCTGCGTTGGGTTGCAGCATTCATACCCTACTAGAGCCCGGCGAGCGGTACACTACCGTTGATTTGAACGTGAAATACGTTCGCGCCATGCGTCCTGGGATGGGTCCCGTTTATTGCACCGGCGTTGTTGTTCATAAAGGCCGAAAAATTGCCACAGCGGATGCCAAAATTGTGGACGCAGATGGAAAACTCTACGCCCACGGCAGCACGACCTGCGTCATTCTTTAAGTCTGTTGAGCGTGTTCCTGTTAAATTGGAAACGGGGACACGCCAATGACCTTAAGATGAAGATGAAAGAACGCCATAAAGACAAACAAACCCACGAGCACTCGCCACCAAATGGCTTTGAGTGTCAGTTTGGCTCGCCCTTGAATGATAGCAAGAAAGGGAATATTTGATGTCCCTTTTGCGTAATTGGTCCAGTCGTCGCCCAATTGAATTTCCCGCTTTTTGTCAATCATAACGGTGCCAATCAATGCAACACCGCCTAGTCCCACAAAGAATATTACAGACTTCACATCTCCATTATTAAGTAGATGCACGCTGGACCAAATGGTAATGGCCCACATTAGTGGATGTCTTGTAATGGCATTAAGACCTGCTTTTGCGGCAGGCTTATTCACAGTGCTTTCTCCGCCAATTCCGGTCGGGCTGCGATTGGTATAGGCTCCAATGAACAAAATTGACGCGAAAGCCATGCCGGCTATTGCAACATATCGTGTCCACCCACCGAGATCCCAAAGCATGGCTCCGTAAGGAGCATCGATGTAAGCCATGACCATCCACACAAAGACAACTAATGACAACAAACTGTACATTCCAAGATAAGGAAGCGTTCCAATCTTGCTGACTATCTTCTGTCTTAGAAAGCTAGATGGAATAATATGGATTGCCCCAAATAATAATGTTGCAAGCAGCAAGCTGGAAAGTGTTTCGGTCATAAAGCCCCCTAGGTTTCAATTTCGCGAATTTTGCACATATTACGAAGCTGGCACAGGCTTTATTCAGAAATCCGTGTTTTATGAGACGAAGATCACTTATTTACGTTCAGAACCTCTAATGCACGCCGACCATCATCGGTTAGTTTGCAAACCAACCAATCTTTTTTGATGGGGTTTTTAAACCAAGGCTGCGCCCACCCCTGTTTAATGCAACTTCGAATGGTTGCTGAATTAATTTGTTGTCCATTTTTGTCGAACAACGGGAGTTTACCTCCTGCCTGAAGGCGGCCGAGCTTTAGGTAATTAAGCTGCGCTTTCGTGGGGTTATTTCTAGCCATTTGGCTATTCTACTAAAAAATATCAACATTTTCCAGTTTTTCACCTGCTTATAAGGCGCCTAGGGGTTTTCAAATGTTGCAGATCACGCTAAACAGACGCGAATACTGAATTAATGCGATCTGCTTTAAGGAACTGTTCAAATGGCTGAAACCCCCGGTTACACAAAATATTTCCCTGTCTCTTGGGATGAATTACATCGAAATGGCCGCGCCCTTGCCTGGCGTTTGATGGATCACGGTCCTTTTGAAGGGATTGTAGCCGTAACCCGTGGCGGCCTGGTTCCTGCAGCAATTGTCGCCCGCGAATTAAACATTCGGCATATCGAAACCGTTTGTATCGCTGCTTACCGTGACGATAAATCTGTTGGCGAAGTCAACATCACAAAAGCACTCGACCTTCCAAACAAAGGTAAAGGCTGGTTGATTGTTGATGATCTCGTTGATAGCGGCATTACAGCAAAATATGTCCGAGAAATGATCCCAGAAGCCCATTTCGCGACACTGTATGCAAAACCAAAAGGCAGCGAACAAGTTGATACGTTCATTACTGAAGTCAGCCAAGACACATGGATCTTATTCCCATGGGATCAGGGCCCTTCATTTGTTGAACCAATGGTTCAAGGTGAGTAAAGTCACACACGAATGATCAACTTGGCCGCTAATTTGAGTTTCCTTTATCAACAGGAAAATTTCCTTGATCGCTTCTCGTTGGCTGCCCGTGATGGTTTTAAGGGTGTTGAATATCTATTCCCCTATGAATGGGAAGCCACCGATCTAAAGCTTATTTTAGATGACAATGGACTTTCTCAAGTTCTGTTCAACGTCTCCCCGGGGAATTGGGATGTGGGAGAGCGTGGCCTTGCTAGCCTTACCGGGCGAGAACAAGACTTCTCAGTCGCCCTCTCCCAAGCCCTTGATTATGCTGCAACATTACAGTGTCCGCGGCTCCATGTTATGTCTGGCCTTCAAAACGGAGAACCGCAGGAACAGCGATCAGTTTTCACAAAAAATCTAGCTTTTGCATCTGAAAAGGCTGCGAGTTACGACATTGATCTCCTGATTGAGCCAATAAACAGGCAAGACATGCCTAATTATTTTCTATCGGACGTAAATTTGGCAGCCGACATTATTCATGATTTGAACCGCTCCAATATTGGACTGCAGTTTGACATTTATCACTGCCAGAGGATCCATGGGAATGTCACCCAGCACTTTCTAAAACACCAGCCCATAATAAAACATATTCAAATTGCCAATCCGCCATACCGGAACGAGCCGGATGCAGGAGAGCTTAACTTTTCTTATCTGTTTGATGAGATTGCAAAGGCTGGCTATTCCGGCTGGATTGGGTGTGAATACATCCCCTCCTCCAACGATCCATCAACCCTTAATTGGGCAAATGATTTTTTAAACTCTGAATATCGGCACGATTGAATTGAAATGCGAATAGGTATACAGATTCATTCGTTAAAAACAGTACATATGAGTGTAAGCGTACTTCCTATTGGAAAAAGTAGCTAAATGTCCGCATCAACTAACAATTTTTTTCGTGGAAAATTTCTTTCATCGCTTCGAGCCATTAAAGAGAATATGCCTCTACGGCTGATGATCTGTTCTCTCATCGTTGGTTTGCTTGCGGGTTACGGCGCTCTCGCCTTTCGCGAACTCATTAGTATGACACAAACATTTTTTTACGGATTTGGTAGCGAATTCGTTGTAACCGGCGCGGCCAGTTTGCCGTGGTGGCAAATTGTCATTATTCCAGTTATTGGCGGCCTAATTGTCGGTGTGCTTCTTAAGTTCACTGTACCTGAACGACGAACTAAGGGTGTTGCGGATGTCATTGAAACCGTTCTTGTTAAGCGCGGAAAAATGGATTTTCTGTCTGGGATTGGCTCGTTTTTTATCAGCGCCATTTCTCTTGGAACCGGCGCCTCTGGTGGCCGCGAGGGACCTGTCGTTCATTTAGGGGCCCTCCTTGGCAGTAATATTGGCAAACAATTACGCCTTCCCTCAACCTACTATACAACATTGATCGGATGCGGCGTTGCCTCTGGTGTTGCAGCATCATTTAATGCCCCCATCGCCGGAATGTTTTTTGCGCTTGAAGTTGTTATCGGATCGTTTGCCACCCAAGCAGTCGCCCCCATTGTTTTGGCATCGGTTATTGGAACAGTGGTAAGCCGTATTCATGTGGGTGACTTTCCAGCGTTCATTATCCCCAATTACGAGATTGTCAGTTGGTGGGAAATCCCTGCTTTTGCTTTGCTTGGTATCGTCTGTGCCTTTGTGGCGCTTTTATTCATCTGGGGAATTGGGTTTTCAGAGAGAACAATTGATCGTTTTAAACTGCCTGAAATTTTAAGGCCTGCATCTGGCGGCCTAATTCTGGGCTTCCTAGCTCTCGCCTTCCCACAGATAATTGGCGTTGGGTATGAGGCAACTGACAGTGCCTTAAAAGAAGAATACGACCTCTCATTGTTGCTGATGTTGATTGTCATCAAAACAATTGCCGTTGGTATAACTTCTGGCAGCCGGTTCGGCGGAGGATTCTTCTCGCCAGCTCTGTTTGTCGGTGCCATGACCGGTGGTGCGTTTGGAATTATTGCAAGTTCCCTCTTTCCTGAAATGGCGGCGAGCCACGGTCTCTACGCCATTTTGGGAATGACAGCTGTATCCGCGGCGGTATTAGGCGCCCCGATATCAACTATTCTCATCGTGTTTGAGCTAACGGGAGATTACAAAATCTCCATTGCGGTAATGGTCACTGTCGGCTTGACGACTTTGATTACAAAACAACTGATTGATCGAAGTATATTTCAGGCACAACTTGCCCTCCGAAATGTCGACTTGCGGGAAAACAGCGCCTTGCGGTACCTAAAGTTCCGACAAGTGCGCGGTATCATGGACAAGATCTTTACCGAAATCTCCTCTAATACCAGTATGGTAGAGTTGCGTGAGATCGTCAGCAACACAGCCCACGATAAATTTGTCGTCATTGATGTAACTGATCATACCTTTATCGGGCGTATAGAATTTTCCGACCTAAAATCACATGTTTTCGGCGATGCTATAAATGACCCTGCGACGGCAGGAGAACTTGCCAGATTAAACAGTCCTGTGATCTTCCCAGAGTCCAGTTTGAAAGCGGCGCTCTCTATCATGGAAGACTCTGGGGAAGATTGTTTGGCCGTTATCGATACTGCCCGAGAAACCCGTATCATTGGGTTAGTGCATTATAAAGATTTGCTCCGCGAATATAATGAAGCCCTTCTCCATATGCAAAACAAAGAAAATGGGAAAAGAAAACCAAAATTGGATATGTGAGGTCTGGAACAAAACGCGACCATAGGTTATACCATTGAGCTATGGAAG
>CAJXWA010000197.1 GCA_913062525.1 uncultured Alphaproteobacteria bacterium
ACGACAACAACGTCATATTCATGTTCAGTAATTGGATAGGCTTCAGACATTTACATCATCCCCACAAAAGCCAGCTTCAAAACGGCCAGCGCAGAGGCGAGACCAACAACAACACAGAAGAAGCTATTCAAAAGGAGCAAAATCATTTTGCTGCCTTCATTATGAATATAATCCTCGATGACAACCTGAAGACCAAGCTTCATATGGTAGAAAGTCATGCCGATTAGCAAAAGCAAGATAAGCGATGTAAATGGCAGGCTTAAGATATAGCGAACCCGCTCGTAATCAGCGCCAACCAGCGAGATCACATAAGCGAGAGCGATTACAAAAAGAGGAATCAAAGCGACAGCAGTGATTTTCTGATGCCACCAATGTGACGTTCCCTCTTTCGCGGACCCAAGGCCGCGAACATTTTTAAGTGGCGTTCTCATGCTCATGATCAGCCTCCCATTCCATAGGCGATAACCCAAGTTACCAACGTCAATACAACTGACATGACAATTGCCAGAATTCCGGTCTTCCGCATAGTGGGGAGCTCGAAGCCCTTACCTGCGTCCCAGAACAAATGACGGATGCCATTGCAAAGGTGGTAAAATAAAGCCCACGTAAATCCAAAAAGGACTAAGCGACCAAACCATGAAGACATAAATGCGTTTACGGTTTCATAGGATTCTGGACCTGCAGCGGCGGCAATAAGCCACCAGGCCAAAAGGAGGGTACCACCAGCCAACGCAACACCTGTAATGCGGTGGGTGATAGAAGTTACCATCGTGATCTGCGGTTTATATATCTGCAGATGCGGCGACAGCGGTCTTTCTATATTCGCCATGGATATCTCTCTAGCTAAGCTATCAATGAGTTATTTTCTTACAATTTTTTGTAAGAATAGTAGTGATGGTAAAGTTTAAGTCAACTCAACCATCACAAAATTTCCTGCTCTTTATACCGCAACTGTAGCTTTTGGCAATATCAGCCAGTAATCTAGATCAAGAACAACTGCCGGATCGCGGCTGCCGTCTTCTGTTTTATCGGGGAATTCAGCGCAAGGAGCGTCTTTCGTCGCCAATGTCCGAATTCTAAGGGCGCCAATATCTTCTCTGCCCGGAATATCGGCTTTTTCAAGGACCTCGCTCCAAGCAAAGACAGTATCACCCGCAAAAGTTGGGGCTGTATGTGACCCAGCGTTAATAGCTGCAACAAACAAACTGTTTCCCAAGCCATTAAAAGAAAGACCGCGCGCCAAACTAATAATATGGCCACCATAAATCAGGCGGCGGCCCATGCGGTCATCTTTCATCATATATTGGTTGAAGTGAACCTTGGCTGTGTTTTGATACAACCGTGTTGCCAGCATATGCTCGGCTTCTTCGATGGTCATGCCATCCACATGATCAATTTTCTCACCAACCTCATAATCTTCGAACATATGAGCGGAACCAGCCAATGTTGTGTTGAACTCGGAAATTTGCAAATCAGGTGGCAAAACAAAATTGGCAGGATCAACAACAGACGGCAGATCCGGAATAACAGTCTCTGGCGCAGGTGCCTCTATATTATTTTTACGCACCATTACCCAGCGCACGTAATCGAGCACCACTTCGCCCATTTGGTTCACCCCGGTTGAGCGCACATACACCACACCAGTTTTGCCATTTGAGTTTTGCTTTAGGCCGATCACTTCAGATGATGTTTGAACCGTGTCACCAGGATAAACCGGTGCAATAAAGCGCACATCAGCATAGCCAAGATTTGCCACAGCGTTCAGCGATACATCTGGAACTGTTTTCCCAAACACAATATGGAAAACCAGCAGATCATCTACAGGGGCTGCCTGCAGGCCACAATCGATGGCGAAGCTATCAGCTGATTGCAAGGCAAAACGCCCGCCGTACAAACCCGTATAGAGAGACACATCACCTTCGGTAATGGTTCTTGGTGTTGCATGGTTTAAAACTTGGCCCAGTTTGAAATCTTCAAAAAAGTTACCTGCATTGGTTTTATTGGAAGCCATAATCAATCCCCTCCTTATTCTGTCATCTCGGCAATTGCTTCAGCCAACTCAACTTTTGCTTTGGCAATTTCCACATGAAGGTTTTCAACAAGCGTACCGTCAACCAACACAACGCCTTTGCCTTCTTTCTCTGCTTCAGCGAACGCGATAATCACTCGGCGTGAATATTCGATTTCAGCTTCAGATGGGGCAAATACCTCATTGGCGTCATCTAGCTGTTTTGGGTGGATCAATGTTTTACCATCAAAACCAAATTCAAGACCTTGATCGCAAGATGCCTTAAAGCCGTCTGCATCACTCAAATCAAGATACACACCGTCTAGTACCGTCAGATCATAGGCACGGCCCGCAAGCAAGCAAAGTCCCAGTGAGGTAATCACAGGAAGGCGCATCGTAGTGTGTTTGGCTTGTAAGTCTTTCACAAGATCCGACGTTCCCATGACAAAGCAATCCACGCGCGGGCTGGAAGATGCGATCTCTTCGGCGCGCAAGATACCAAGCGGTGTCTCCATCATGCACCAAATTGTCGTACCCTCTGGCGCACCAGCTTCGTTCATCAAATCTTCCAATTCGTGAACTTGTTCTGCGCTTTCGACTTTGGGCAACAAAATGGCGTCTGGACCGGCTTTAGAGGCTGCAATGATATCATCGCGCCCCCAAGGCGTATCAAGGCCGTTTACCCGAATGATAATTTCTCGGTTTCCGTATCCGCCAGTGGCCGCGTTACTGCAAACAATTTCACGGGCTTCTGCTTTGGCATCAGGCGCTACAGCATCTTCAAGATCCAAGATAATGCCGTCAGCAGACAGGATTTTTGCTTTTTCTTGTGCCCGTGCATTTGACCCTGGCATGTACAGAACGGAACGGCGAGGACGAGTGGATTTTGACATAAAACTTCTCCAGATAGGGCTGCACTACGGCACGCATTTTTTGAAGCATCATACGCCCTTTTTGTTGCAACGCAACATAGTTGCTGAATTTGTTCCCAACCCGCAACATTTCTTCACCCGAAAAACCCCCTGAGGCAATGGACCATCTATGGGCTTAGCAAAATAACGGCTGGTGAGGCGCAAATTTTGACAGTTTTTGATTTGATATTGGCACCCCTGCAGTCGTCCCAATAGAACATCTTGTTCCTTTACATTTTCAAGTCATTACAATATTCCTACTCGCTGATTAATCTGAAAACCCGGCAGTTGGATCTGAGTAATAAATTGAATTATCGCGCAGAAATAGATGGATTACGCTCAGTTGCAGTAATCCCTGTTATATTGTTCCATGCGGGCTTTGAAACTTTTAGTGGCGGTTTTGTTGGCGTTGATATTTTCTTTGTTATTAGCGGCTATTTGATCACGTCCATAATTCTTGCTGAAATGGACAAAGACAAATTCAACCTCGCCAAATTCTACGAACGACGTGCCCGGCGTATTCTCCCCGCCCTTTTCGCAGTTATGGCAGCCTCCATACCGTTTGCCTGGATGTGGATGCTTCCCCAGGACTTGAAGGACTTTGCCCAAAGCCTGATGGCCGTCCCCGTGTTTGCCTCCAATTTTCTATTTTTAAGCGAAAGCGGCTATTTCGATACACAGACAGACTTAAAGCCATTACTGCACACATGGAGCCTTGCTGTAGAGGAACAGTATTATCTTCTGTTCCCTTTGTTCCTTATGTTGTGCTGGAATTATGGCAAACGGCGTATTGTGATAACACTCGTCTTTGTGACCATAGCGAGCTTGCTTCTCGCTCATTGGGGCGCCTACAACAAACCAAGCGCAACATTCTACTTGTTGCCCATGCGTATTTGGGAAATTCTTCTGGGATCACTATGCGCATTTTATCTTGCAAGCAGTATTAGGATCACAGCACCGCGTAGTCTCAGTGAGATTGGCGGTCTCGCCGGCCTTATCTGCATTCTAGTTTCAATATTTGTGTTTGCAGAACACACGCCATTTCCCAGTTTCTACGCTCTATTACCGACCCTTGGCACCGTCCTGATAATTCTCTTTGCAACCGAAGGTACGTTGGTTTTCAAAGTTCTAGGAATCAAGGTTTTAGTGGACTTAGGTCTTATCAGTTACAGCGCATATCTTTGGCACCAGCCCCTCTTTGCATTTGCCAAATACCGAGCCCTTAGTGCCCCGTCGCCAGTAACTATGGCTGTCTTGTGTGCGTTTGTTCTGCCTTTAGCCTATTTAAGTTGGCGTTTTATTGAAAAACCGTTTCGAACAAAAACAACGGGTAAGAGAAAGCAAATCTTTGCCCTCAGTGCCGCTGTATCCGTTCTGTTTATTGCTATTGGGATTACCGGGGATCGAAACCGGGGGTTTGAAAATAGAGATCAGATTAGAGACCTCGCACTGGATATTGAAACAATTTCTGACGCCTATTGCCATGCAGGAGGCAAGAAAACGCTGGATCAGTTATCCAAGGGTGAATTTTGTATCGAGGGCGGTGAGACTATTTCAGTCGCGTTAATCGGCGACTCTCATGCGGGTGCATTAGCGAGAGAACTTGGAAAGGCGCTCAAAAAGGACGGCATTGGTGCTTGGATGATGTCTTCTGGTTGGTGCGCACCTTTTTCCGGTTTCCGCATGATCCGGCACGGTAAAGATTGCGATAGAAGGCAAAGCATTTCTCTCGAGAAGATTATTGCTGAAAAATCAATCAAGACAGTAATCCTATATGCAGAATGGGCGAACTATACGAAGGGTTTTCGAGATAAAGATACTCCCTCTTTAATGACCTACAAGGGACTTGAAAGTGAACTGTTATCTGAAAACCCAGAGCTATTTTCGCGCGCCTTCACCGATACAATAAAATCCCTAAAAGCGGCCAATAAAAACATAATCATTGTTGAACCAACACCCGAATTTGACGTTCATGTGCTGGATACAATTCGCAAGGCCAAGCTGTTTAAAACTGAGTTGAAGGCGCCGTCCATTAAACTGGAGACTTATTACACACGAAACACAGAAGTGCTTGAAAGTTTTAAATTGGTTGAGGGTGTGACCTTCATATCGACAACACCCCTCTTCTGTAATGACAGCATTTGTAGTTCAGTTACAGATGACGGGACACCCTTGGTGGCCGATACTAATCACCTAACCGAGTTTGGCGCTCGACTAATTGCAGATAAAATCGCCCATAAGATTTTCAAATAACTCATTAAGATACAAAAAAGCCGCCTGCTAAATTCAGCAAACGGCTTTTCTAATTTCGATATGGGAGGAGCGGTTGTTATGCCGCTTTCTTCAAGTATTCTTTGTGCACGAGTTCCGCAATTTGCACGGCATTCAAGGCTGCGCCTTTACGAAGATTGTCGGAAACGCACCAAAGATGGATACCATAGTCCACTGTTGAATCGTCGCGAATACGGGAGATATATGTTTCAAAATCACCCACACAATCAACCGGTGTCACATATCCATTTTCTTCTGGATTATCCACAACCAAAATACCCGGAGCTTCCCGCAGGATCTCACGTGCATCATCAGCACAAAGCTCTTCTTCAAACTCGATATTTACAGATTCTGCATGACCCACAAAAGTTGGAACCCGAACGCAAGTTGCAGTCAGTTTAATGGATGGATCGACAATTTTCTTTGTCTCCACAACCATTTTCCATTCTTCTTTGGTATAGGCATCATCCATAAAGACGTCGATATGCGGGATCACGTTAAAGGCGATCTGCTTCGAGAATTTAGACGGTGTCGCTTCGTCATGCACGAAGATACCCTTAGTCTGGTTAAATAGCTCGTCCATGCCTTCAGCGCCAGCACCAGACGTGGACTGATACGTGGAGACAACAACGCGTTTAATTTTCGCGCGGTCATGCAAAGGTTTCAAAGCCAAAACCAACTGAGCAGTTGAGCAGTTCGGGTTGGCAATAATGTTCTTTTTTGTGTAACCGGCAACATCAGCAGGGTTCACTTCAGGAACAATTAATGGCACATCCGGATCCATGCGGAAATGGGATGAATTATCAATGACAATACAGCCTTGTTTCGCGGCGATTGGGGCATATTTCTCAGAAATAGAGCCACCAGCTGCAAAAAGTGCAAAATCGCATCCCGTGAAATCAAAACTATCAAGGTTCTTTACCGTCAACGCCTTGTCGCCAAATGAAACCTGTTTACCAGCAGAGCGTCTAGACGCAAGCGCCGTCACTTCCGTAATCGGAAACTGGCGTTCTTCTAGAATATTCAGCA
>CAJXWA010000198.1 GCA_913062525.1 uncultured Alphaproteobacteria bacterium
TTATGGATAAATTCTTTTGTACCGTCTAGAGGATCAACCAGCCAAAATATGCCGCCCGATAAATCTGGAATACGTCCAGCATCAACGCTTTCCTCTGCAAGAACAGGAATGTCTGGTGTTAAAGCCAGAAGGCCTTTCAAGATAATTTCTTCGGCGGCCACATCTGCCTCAGTCACGGGAGAGGAATCGCCCTTTGTATTGACATCAAAATCACGATTATAAACTTCAAGAATGATATCACCTGCTTCAATGGCAATATCTGTAATGGCTGTCGTAAGTGCTACGCGATCGAGTGTCATATGGATTCCCTGATAAGGCTGTTTGTTTGGCGAAAGAATAGCTGATTTGGCTAATCTGTCACTCCCTTTATTGCACTGCTTTACAATGGGATGTTGCCGCGCAATAGTGGCCCATGAAAGAATTTGAAATCGCTCCCGATCCAGATGCCACCGGCCTGTCAGAGGTTGCAAGCGGTATTGATCAAAATGGGAATCCTGTTGACTTGCCCGTGGTTGTGGAAAAGCCACTAACCTTGTTTTTGAACAAACAAGAAGTGGTCACCATGATGACAATTGGCGATTATGCAGAGTATTTGGCTATCGGGTATTTGCTCAACCAAAATATGCTGCAGGCGGATGCCGAAATTTCAGGTGTGGATGTTGATGAAGATTTGGGTGTTGTGGTTGTCCGTACGCCGGAAGAGACTAACTTTGAAGACAAATTAAGAAAGAAAACTCAAACTTCAGGCTGTGCTCAAGGGACTGTTTTCGGCGATGTCATGGAGAAGTTCGATGACATAAAGCTGGACGATGATGCAAAAATTAGGACCTCCTGGATCTATAGTTTATCGAAGAAAATCAATAGCTCGCCATCTCTTTATTTAAAAACAGGAGCTATTCACGGATGTGTCCTTTGCGAAGAAGATCGGCCCCTTGTCTACATGGAAGATGTTGGGCGCCATAATGCTATTGATAAAATCGCAGGTTTCATGTGGGTAAATAAGATTGGACCAGAGAAGAAAATCTTCTATACGACGGGTCGGCTGACTTCAGAGATGGTGATCAAAACGGTTCAGATGCAAATTCCGATTTTGATCTCCCGAAGTGGATTTACCGCATGGGGGGTTGATCTGGCATGCAAGGCCGGTTTAACACTCATTGGGCGGGCTAAGGGAAAACGTTTTCAATGTTTATCCGGCATGGATCGTCTGATATTTGATGCGGACCCAAACAAAATCGAAGATGAAGATAAAAAGTTTCAGCGAAAGGCTGCTAGGTAATGAGTACCCCTAAATTCCCCTGTATAATTCTAGCTGGCGGCCAATCGAGGCGAATGGGAGATGGTGACAAATTCCTCAAACAAATCGCCGGAAAATCCTTATTAAATCACATTCTTCATCGGATTGAGCCGCAAGTTACTGAAGTCCTTATTAACAGTAATGTCGCGATCGAAGATGCAAGCTGGCCTGTCGTGTGCGATGCTGTGGATGAAGGGCAGGGGCCACTTGCAGGTATTTTGACAGGATTGGAATATTTCAGGGACAAGGGGTGTACCGCGACACATATGTTGAGCATCCCAGCCGACGCACCGTTTATTCCAAATGATCTTGTGAAAAGGCTGGAAACGGGATTGACAGCAAGCCCACACTCTATCGTTATGGCTTATTCCAAAGAACGTGTTCACCCGGTGGTATCGCTTTGGCCTTTGTCGCTGGCGGCTCAAATGCGGGCGGCACTTGTTGGAGAAGATTTACGTAAAATCCTGATTTTTGCGGAGAGATACAGCTTAAATAGCGTGCGCTGGACCGATGCCGAAGGAGATCCGTTTTTTAATGTGAATACGCCAGAAGATCTTGAGGTGGCGAGGGTCCGAATGGAAAACGCAGAAGGTTAGCGGTTTCCAGTTTCGAAGCCTTCTGAGGAAAAACCTAGTTCCGACAATCCGATTTCCAGATAATCGCCAAGCTGCGCCATGTTTACAAGATATTCTGGGATGTGATTGGCGCTAAGGTTTTTCGCTTCCTCCATGGCTTCTTCCCATTCATCTAGAGAAAACGTTCCGCGGCCAATCCACGCTAAGACAACTAGATTTTGGCGTTCTTCTTCATTAAATTTGTCAATGACACGACGAAGTTCAAGGTATTTATCTTGTGGCGGAGGGGCAAATTCAAGGTCGTCGCTGATCTCGGGAAGTTGCGAAAAGTCGTCGCCGCCAACTTCTACCGTTGCGTTTAAAGCAAGAGAGTTGACGATAACATCACAGACTTTTTCAACGGCGATTTGTAACATTTCAATTACCTTAAAGCAGGACTACCTTTATTGTTCATCAGAAAAATCTAAAATAAAAGGTTGAATAAAACCCTAAGGGCGAATTTCTTTTTTTAAAATTCTTTATATTGGAATACCAAGAAGTGATTTCTTTCGGCTTTCAACACGGCTTCCCAGAAACTGCGATACCGCTTTGATCCGAGCTAGATCGTGGATGTCTTCAGGCGTGTTGAGCCAAAAGGTTCGTTTGACTTCAATCTCTTCAGGTAAAATGCAAATGAGTTCTGGATGCTCGTCTGCGACAAAGCAATGCATTATGCTGACCCCTGCACCCGCCAGCGTCGCTTGAAATTGAAAGACAATACTGGAGCTTTTAAGGGTCACATTTGGATTTGAAACAAACTCACTTAAATACAGCATTTGTGGATCAGGAACCAATTCATCAATGTATGAAATGAAATTATGGTCCTTTAAATCATTCATACAGTGAATCGGCGTGTTTTTTTCCAAATAGCTACGGCTAGCATAAAGCCGGAGTGTGTAATCTGTTAATTTTTTGGAGACGAGGCGGCCAGAACGAGGGCGCTCTAACGTTATGGATAAGTCGGCTTCTCGTTTCGATAGACTGACGAAGCGATCGTTTGCTACGAATTCAAGTTCAATTTCAGGGTGGAGCTCTTGAAATAATGGCATATCTTGCGATAAAAACTGACTTCCAAAGCCTTCCGGCACCCCAAGTCTGACAACTCCCGTCAAATTTCGGTTCGCACCGCCGATGTTATCGAGGATTGTTGCCGAAGCACTTTCCATGGATTCTGCTTGCGTTAGAAGTTGCTCTCCCGCCTGCGTTAGAACGTATCCGCGGGTAGTGCTTTCAAATAATTTTGCATCAAGCTGTTGTTCCAATGTTGAAATTCGGCGACTAACGGTTGTGTGGTCAACCTTCAAGGCCTTGGCAACTTCCGTCAAACGGCCTTTGCGGCTGAGTTCCAGAAAAAAGCGAATATCGTTCCAGTCAAACATCGTTTTGCACCTATGTGTAAAATTGCACACGTATTGTGCAATCTTATCTAATTACTTTGCATTTATACCCATGTAAAGTTACGGCCATTGAATTACATTTCGGGGAGCGAAATAGATGACAACCCAGATTAAACATTTTATCGACGGTAAATACGTTGACGGTACATCCGGTAAATTTAGCCCGGTTTATAACCCTAGTACTGGCGAGCAGTCAGGCAACACACCACTTGCGACTGCTGCAGAAGTGGGTGATGCCATTGCAAGTTCGCAAGCGGCATTCCCAGGTTGGGCTGCAACATCACCAATCACACGTGCCCGTGTGATGTTTAAATATAAACAGCTGGTTGAAGACAACATTGAAGAACTTGCTGCCCTGCTAGCAAGTGAGCATGGTAAAGTTCATTCAGATGCTAAAGGCTCTATTATTCGGGGCCTTGAAGTCGTTGAATTTGCCTGTGGCATTCCGCATCTTCTTAAAGGTGAGTTCTCCGACAACGTATCATCTGGTATCGACATGTACTCCATGCGGAAGCCTTTGGGTGTTGTGTCCGGTATTACACCGTTCAACTTCCCAGCCATGGTTCCAATGTGGATGTTTGCCGTTGCCATCGCATGCGGTAACACATTTGTTCTAAAACCATCTGAAAAAGATCCGTCATTGCCACTGCGTCTTGCAGAATTGATGTTGGAAGCTGGCGCACCAAAAGGCGTTTTGAACGTTATCAATGGTGACAAACTTGCTGTGGACACATTGCTTGACGATACACGCGTTAAAGCTATCAGCTTTGTGGGTTCCACTCCGATTGCACGTTATGTTTACGCAAAAGCAGCTGATGCTGGAAAACGCGTTCAAGCAATGGGCGGCGCTAAAAACCACATGGTTATTATGCCAGATGCGGACATGGAAAAAGCTGCTGATGCGCTTATCGGTGCTGGTTATGGCTCAGCAGGCGAACGTTGCATGGCGATTTCAGTTGCGGTTGCAGTTGGCGATGCTGGTGATCAGTTAGCTGAATTGCTTGCACCTCGCGTGCGTGCATTGAAAGTTGGACCAAGTGCTGCCGATGGCGACATGGGCCCACTGGTTACAGCGGAACATTTGGCCAAAGTTAAAGGCTATGTTGATCTTGGTATCGAAGAAGGTGCGAACCTTGTTGTTGATGGCCGCGATCTTTCCTTGCAGGGCTATGAAAATGGCTTCTACATGGGCGGTTGCTTGTTTGATAACGTGACAACTGACATGCGCATCTACAAAGAAGAAATATTCGGTCCTGTTCTGTCTATGGTTCGTGCCAAAGATTTCGGTGAAGCCATCAAGATGGTTGATGATCACGAGTTTGGTAACGGGACAACAATCTTTACCCGTAACGGCGATGCAGCCCGTGCCTTCTCTAACAATGTTGAAGTTGGCATGGTTGGTGTGAATGTTCCGATCCCTGTGCCGCTCGCATTCCACAGCTTCGGTGGTTGGAAAGCGTCTGCATTTGGCGATCATAACCAACATGGCCCAGAAGGTGTTCGCTTCTACACGAAAGTGAAAACAGTAACTTCACGCTGGCCCGATTCAATTAAAGCCGGTGCTGAATTTGTGATGCCAACTCACAAGTAATCAATTGAGATTAAACGCCCCGGTTTTCCGGGGCGTTTTTCTTTAACGGAGGAAGAAATGGCTAAAATTGGATTTATCGGTGTTGGCAACATGGGCGGCCCTATGGCCCTCAATCTGCTAAAAGCCGGACATGACGTCAAAGTTTTCGATTTATCTGCAGACGCTGTTCAAATTTGCGTTGATGCGGGCGGTGAAGCTGCATCTACTGCGTCTGAAGCTGCCGCAGGCGTAAATATTGTTGTTAGCATGTTGCCAAAAGGGGATCATGTTCGCGGCGTCTACCTTGGTGATGCGGGCGCATTGGCTGCTGCAGCTGAGGGAAGTTTGTTTATTGATTGTTCCACTATCGATGTTGCCACAGCGCGTGAAGTTGCTGAAGCGGCTGCGACTAAAGGTATGATGATGGTTGACGCCCCGGTAAGCGGTGGTGTTGGCGGTGCTTCTGCTGGAACACTTACCTTTATGGTTGGCGGACCTGCTGGTGCATTCGAAGCTGCAAAACCTGTCTTAGAAGTTATGGGCAAAAATATCGTTCATACAGGTGCTTCTGGCAATGGGCAGGCGGCAAAAATCTGCAACAATATGATTTTGGGAATTTCCATGATCGCCGTTTCAGAAGCTTTTGTTCTTGGCGAAAAACTCGGTCTTGAACACCAGACTTTGTATGATATTGCCTCTACCGCGTCAGGTCAGTGTTGGTCATTGACAAGCTATTGTCCAGTACCCGGACCCGTTCCGACGTCACCTGCGAATAACGATTATAAGCCAGGTTTCTCTGCGCAGAACATGCTCAAAGACCTTAATTTGTCGCAATCTGCGGCAGAAGGGTTTGATGCAGATACGACGCTTGGTAAAGCTGCGACTGAACTTTACGAAAAATATGTATCCGGTGATGGCCAATTGGCCGATTTCTCTGGCATCGTAAATATGATCCGCGAAAGCTGATTTATAATAAGACGTTACGGATCTTAAATATCGTAACGTCTTTTCTTTTATTTGCTGACCTTTTCCTGTATTTTTTAGGCCTTGTCTCAATTGCTATCTACAGGATTTAAAAATGGTTCGGCATATCTCCTCAGGATCTACATTCGAAGCTGAAATAGGATACTCTCGCGCTGTCGTGGACGAAAACTATGTGTTTGTTTCGGGAACGACGGGCATGGATTACGCGACCATGACCATGGCCGATGGGGTGCTGGCTCAAGCAACTCAATGCTTGCAGAACATTCAGAATGTGCTGGAGGAGGCAGGCTCATCTTTAGATAAGGGTGTCCGCGTTTGT
>CAJXWA010000199.1 GCA_913062525.1 uncultured Alphaproteobacteria bacterium
CCGATCAATCTTGTTGAACAATTCGAAAAAATTGTTTGTTGTTATCGTTGCAAGTTCCTCTGGATCGACGCCTTTTAGCTCCGCAACTTTGGAGGCTGTATGCGCCACGAATGAGGGCTCGTTGGTTTTTCCGCGATTTGGAACCGGCGCCAAATATGGGCTATCGGTTTCAACAAGGAGGCGATCAAGTGGTAGCTTCATCACATGATCTTGTAATTCTTTTGCAGCTTTAAAAGTTACAATGCCAGAAATCGAAATGTAAAATCCTATTTCCATAGATTTTTCAGCAACGTCCCAGCCAGAACTGAAGCAATGAATGACGCCGGTGAAAGGCCCTTTTTTATATTCATCGTGGAGGATGTCGATAGTGTCTTCATCTGCATTTCTTGTATGAACAATCAACGGTAATCCAGAACGGCGAGCGGCTTCGATGTGAACACGGAAGGAATGTTTTTGAACTTCGCGCGGGGAATGCTCGTAAAAATAATCAAGACCGGTTTCACCAATTGCAACGACTTTGGGATGATCTGACAAGGCTAATAGCTTTTCAACCGTTACCATCTCGCCCTCTTCTTCTGCTTCGTGAGGGTGAATGCCGACGCTACAGTGAATGTTGTCGTAATCTTCTGCAATTTTACGAACACTGTCAAATTCGCGCAATTTTGTGCCAATAGTCAGCATATGACCAACACCAGCGAGCTTTGCGCGGCGGACAACATCATCAAGCTGGGTTGAGAGTTGTTCGAAATTTAGATGACAATGACTATCAACTAACATAGGTAAACCTTTGAAATATTATCGTTTTAGGGTGGCGGACAGGAATAAATTCAGGATAACCTGTTTCTTATCCAGGTTAACGGTATCCGCTCTTTCAATAAGATGGTTTGCGTGTTCCCAAACTTCAATCCAAAAAGGGATTGGTTTGGATGACAGCAGCGTTTGCATAATTTCCGCTTCACCGCTGACTAAAGGAAGCTTGTCCATACCAATACTAGCTGCCCGCACGAAACGGGAAAGCCACCATGGGAATAACTCACATAGCACCCGGTAGAGCGCTTCACTTTCTTTTTTGGCAGCTAAATCAGCTAAGCCATGTAGCTTTGCTGGATCATAATTGGGGTAGCTGCCAAAGATAGACAACAACCCAGAGAAAGCATCTAAGCCGCCCGCATTAAAAAGGGCCGCCGCTTTTCCGGGACTTCCTTCAGAAAGCGACGTCAGTGTCATGAGTGCATCTTGTGACATATCTCCGGTGAAGGGAGAGATAACCCGCTGGGTAACGTCCTCTGGCAAAGGGTCTAATGCTAGGCGACGACATCTTGATTTGATCGTCGGCAACAACCCTGCGGGCGCGTTTGACAGAAGCAAGAAAATGGTTTTCTTTGGTGGCTCTTCCAATATCTTTAAAATGGCATTGGCAGCATTGATATTCATGTCGTCCATAGTATCGACAATAACAACGCGCCAGCCACCATCGCTGGATTTAAGGCCAAAGAACGAGCTTAGTGATCGCACATCGTCAACGCGAATGGCCTTGAAGAACTTTTTACCCTTCACGTCATATTGGCGTTTTAATACGTTTAATCCCGGATGAGCACCTGCATTCATGAGTTGGACGGCGGAATGAGAGGGATCAGTATCAAGAGTGTCAGGCGGGCCGAACAGTCCGTCCCCCTCTTCTTGTGATAACAGGAATTTAGCGGCCCGGTAGGCGAAACTTGCTTTACCAACACCTTTGGTGCCCGTTATAAGCCACGCGTGATGAAAACGGCCGCCGTTAAAACTCTCCAGAAACTCGGTTTCAGCGGCATGCTGTCCAAGTAACTGGGTACAGTCCCGTGGATGCGGGAATCCTTCAAGCCGATCGATTTCTGGTAGATCACTCACCCGAAATACCTGTCTTTCAGAATAGTGCGCATTTCTGTTTGAATGACTTCAATGTTTCTGTCTGAGTTAATAATCACGCAGCGATGACTGTTTTCTTTCGCAATTTGAAAGAACCCTTGACGCGTCCGTTCGTGAAACGACAGATCCATCCGCTCGAAACGGTCTTCATCATGGTCTCGGCCCAGCGTCCGGTTGATACCGGCCTTAACATCAATATCCAAAATATAAGTTAGATCAGGCTCGAACTCGCCAACAGTAACGTCATGGATTTTTCGAACTTCATCAACACCCATCTGATTGCCGTAGCCTTGATAGGCGATGGTTGAATCAGCGAACCGGTCAGAAATGACCCACTTACCAGCCGCAAGAGCAGGCCAAATGGTCAGGCGCAAGTGGTTCCGTCTAGAGGCATAAAATAACAGCGTTTCGCCAATAACATCCCATCGGTCTGGATCACCAGTGAGGATAAGCTGCCGAATATCGTCAGATCCGGGGGCCCCGCCAGGTTCACGAGTGAGAACAACCTCTTTCCCTTGATCTTCAAGAAAGGCTGCTAATTGCTTGGCCTGAGTGGATTTTCCAGAACCATCGCCGCCTTCCAACGTAATAAATTTACCTGGAGTTTTAACGGTTTCAATCATAAGAGAACTTTCGGACCTCTAGTTGGCAGAGGCACCAAATAATACGTAGGAAATTGCTGCCATAACGCGTTTTGCCACACCAGGGCGTTCAACATTTTCTGACGCAAGCAGTGGCACTTCAATTTTTTCCATATCAGGTGCCGTGATAACGAGGCGCGCTACCGGAGAGCCTTTAATGATTGGGGCTGGAATTGGCTCGTTATACACCAATTTTACTTGCATGGATCGGCGGTTTTTCCGTGACATGGTGACGTTGAGATCGGCTTCCACATGAAGTGGAACGAGATCTTTTGCACCCAACCAGACGCGCGCTTTCGCGACTTCTTGTCCCTTTTTAAAGAGAGCGTAATTGTCAAACTCTCTAAAGCCCCACTCCAAAATACGATCGGACTCGCGGCCACGCTGTTTGGCACTTGTAAGGCCGTTTGTCACAATAATCAGGCGGCGGTCTTCGCGTTTGGCAGATCCTGTTAGACCGTAACCAGACTCTTCTGTATGGCCGGTTTTAAGGCCATCAGCACCCCCTTTGCTATAGAGCAGAGGGTTTCTGTTTCCTTGTTTGATTTTGGAGAAGGTAAAGCTTTTTTCACTGAATATTCCGTAATACTCTGGGAAATTCTTGATGATGTATTTGGCAAGTTTTGCTAAATCTCTTGCTGTCATTCGGTGATCTGGATCGGGCCAACCAGTGGCATTTCTGAAAGTACTGTTCTCAAGTCCCAATTCACGACCACGCTCGGTCATGGCTTGGGCGAACCCTTCTTCTGATCCGCCAAGGGCTTCTGCCACAACAATACAGGCATCATTTCCTGATTGAATGATAATGCCCCGTAAAAGGTCAGACACTTTCACGCGCTTGTTGACCTCAACAAACATTTTGGAGCCACCTTTACGCCAAGCTTTTTCACTCACCGGGAAAGTATCTTCCATTTTGAGCGAACCATCTTTAAGGCGCTCCAGTACCATGGTAACAGTCATGAGCTTACTCATGGATGCTGGCGGCATCAAATCATCGGCATTTTTTTCAAATAAAACTGCGCCCGTATCATAATCCACGAGCAAAACTTGCTTTGCGGGCGTCTCGAGAGCGCTTACGGCCGTTAGGCTGGTGGCCATTACCAAAACGACACCTGATATCAATCCGGTTAGTTGCTTTAGATTAAAATGTGATGTCAACACGCTTCCCAACATTATATTAGATACAAAAATAGCTCTTTTAGCTCAATAACTGTGAATATTGCCCCAATTAAGGCAGTTTGAACAGTTATTGCTTCATATTCGAATTTCTACTCAATAACAATCCGGGCATTGGTATGGCCTGAATTGATCAATTTCGCAAGCAACTGATCCGCTTTATCGACCTCGTATACCGGACCTAGGCGCACGCGATAGAAATCCTGCCCGTTCACCAAAACCTGATAAACTTTGGCAGCTCCAAGTGGCGACAATTGGGCGCTTAGTTTATTTGCATTGTTAAAATCAAGAAAGGCACCCGCTTGAATAAATATTTCAGTTGGCGCAACGGCTTGCTGGACAACCCCCTGCTTGTTCGCGGTGGCTATCTTTTGTGTGGATACCGGAGTGTTGACCGGCGCAGCCTTACTCACAGCTTGTTTAGTTGGGGCAACATTTGCAGACGATGGCGGCGCAAGGCTTGATGATTGGACGGTTGCTTGCGGCGCGGCAGTTGCCACACGGCTCTCTTCTGGGGCTGTATTGGCTTTGGCTATATACCGAACATCCCCTTGAGCGGCTTGCAGGCTTTCAACACGAACCCTCGCTGTGCCCTTTTTGATAACACCTAGAAGCTGGGCTGCGCGCCGTGACAGATCGATAATCCGGCCATGAACAAATGGTCCACGATCATTAATGGTAACTATGATCGAACGACCGTTTTCAAGATTAGTTACTCGCACGTCCGTTGGCATTGGTAACGTCTTATGGGCTGCCGTCATCTGGTTCATGTCATAAGTTTCACCGTTGGCGGTTTTCCGGCCGTGGAAGGGATCGCCGTACCAGGATGCTAAGCCCGTTTTATTATATCCCGGATCAATTTTTGGATAATACCATAGCCCTTTAATTTCATAGGGTTTTCCAACTTTTTGAACGCTTCGTATTTTTGCAACTTGGGCTTTTTGTTGGCTTGGGTTATTCACCTCTGTTGCGGCATGCCCGATCAAACTGACTTCAGCACAGCCACCCAATACCAACATGCCACCAGCCATAACGACACCAGCTGTCAATTTACTTATATCCAAACGTCCGAGCGAAATTCCCATTGATCCCATCTCCCCCTAACGAGATATTTTATCGGCCAACTGTCCAACGGACATGGCAAAATAAGTTGAGCGGTTCCATTTCAGTATGGTTTTGTAATTGTTGTAAACAAGATACGTCTGACCGTTCCCCCCTTTTGGCTGCACCAGTGATCCCATCAACTGGCGGCTTGGCAGATCCGCACCGCCCAGCTTACGAACGCCCAGATTTTGCCAATAGCTCATGGAGTGAGTGATCTTCAAGCTGACAAGCGACGTATCAAAGTCCGCAGGTAATTTAACCTCCCTGCCCCAAGTTTGATCACTTTTCCAGCCCGATTTTGAAAGATAGTTCGCAGCAGAAGCAAATACATCTGCTTTGGTCTTCCAAATATCCCGCTTGCCGTCACCATTATGATCGACCGAGAAATTAATAAAACTGGATGGCATGAATTGAGCCTGACCCATAGCACCGGCCCATGATCCCTTCATGTTTTTCACAGTGATATGTTTCTCGTCGAGAATTCGAAGCGCAATCATCAATTCGCCGCGGAAATATTCCGCCCGGCGATTATCGTAGGCAAGCGTGGTCAGGGCTTCAACAACGTTAAAGCCGCCGGTGTATTTACCAAAGCGCGTTTCAACGCCCCAAAGGGCTACAATGAACCGAGGCTGCACACCATAAAGGTTGCCAACTTCGGTCAGCAACGCTCCGTGATCCCGCATTCTAGCTTTGCCTTGGTTCACCAAAGATTTTGGCAATCGGTTAGCCATATACTGCTTGAATGTCTGGGTGACCTCCGGCTGTTTGCGATCGTAGCTAATGATTTTGGCTTTGAATTTCACATTAGCAAATGCTTCATCGACGATGGGTCTACTAATGCCTTTGCCCAGCGCTTCGGCTTTTAGATCCAGCAGCCAAAGACCAAATTCTTTTTTCTCAGCGACAGCATTCGTGGCAAGGCCTGTAATTAACAGACCTGCCGTTGCAATTTTTATAATCCAGCTAGAAATTTTATGCATCCCCTCACCCAAAATTTATTCTTTCTTTTTGCCACAGCTACCAACGCGGCGCAACGCTTAGCGCATCACAATTAAAGAAAAATGGGATAAAGCGCAAAAAACCAAGCTTCTGAATATCCAACACCCAATTATTATTAAAATTTCCATCAAAGTTATTGACAGTGGGGCGCAGTAACTTTAAACGATCTCCAGCACCAAGATGAATACATCTTTGGTCGAGGTTGTTTCGGCAATCTCACATGCGGAGGGATGGCAGAGCGGTTGAATGCACTGGTCTTGAAAACCAGCAAGGGTGCAAGCCCTTCCGGGGTTCGAA
>CAJXWA010000200.1 GCA_913062525.1 uncultured Alphaproteobacteria bacterium
CCACATCGCTTCTGGCAAGCATTCTCGATGCAGCCGACGCGGAACCAACTGTCATAAACGGGGGCATTATCAATGCCTACGGAACCAACGCACGCCTTGGGAATGGCGACTGGATGGTTGTGGAAGCCGACGAGTCCGATGGTAGTTTTATAAAATTACCCGCGACGATTGCTGTTGTGACTAATATTGATCCGGAACATTTGGATTTTTACGGTGATTTCGAAGGGGTAAAAGAAGCCTTCAGGACATTCGTTGAGAATATCCCGTTTTATGGTTTCGCGGCAGTTTGTATTGATCACGCAGAAGTGCAGGCATTGATCGGCAAGATTTCTGATCGCAGGTTGGTCACTTTTGGTCTATCTCCGCAGGCTGATTATCGGGCTGTTGATGTTCGCTTTGAAGAGGGCTGTGCCCGTTTTAACGTCTCCGTCAGTGATCGGGTTGGCAATGATAAGCATTTGATGAAGGGGTTCGAGCTTCCGATGCCGGGCGCCCATAATGTACAAAATGCCATGGCTGCGGTAGCCGTCGGATCTGAAATGGGTTTTGATGAAGTCGTCTTGAAAAAGGGATTGCGGGAATTTGGCGGCGTAAAACGCCGATTTACAAAAGTAGGCGAGGTCAACGGCGTTACGGTAATTGATGACTATGGTCATCATCCTGTCGAAATCTCTGCAGTGTTATCAGCGGCACGGCAAGCTTATGAGGGGAAAATTATTGCAGTCGTCCAACCTCATAGATATTCCCGCCTAAAGGATTTATTCGAAGACTTCTGCACCTGCTTTAATGATGCTGATACTGTTGTGGTTACAGATATTTATGCGGCTGGCGAAGAGCCTATGGAAGGCGTTAACCAAGATAGCTATGTGGAAGGTTTGAGAACACGTGGACACCAACATGTAATCCCGCTACCTAGTCCTGAAAAATTGGCTGAAATAGTGGCTGCTGAAGCATCCCCAGGTGACGTTGTCGTCTGCCTTGGTGCAGGTTCAATTTCCCTTTGGGCGAACCGTCTTCCTGCAGAAATCGAAGCCCTAACTGATAAGCGGATTGATGCTGGAGATGCTGAATGAGCCTACCGCGCCCCTCTGATATCGCTCTCATCGACAGGTTGCCGAACGTAAAAGGTCGGCTTCGTGCAAATGTGGCATTGGATAAGGTGACGTGGTTCCAAGTTGGCGGCCCAGCTGATGTTATGTTCAAACCCGAAGATGAAGCTGATCTCGCGGATTTCTTAAAAAATACAGATGCGGATATTGATCTTTTTGTGTTGGGTGTGGGCTCGAACTTATTGGTTAGGGATAGCGGTTTTCGCGGCGTGGTTCTGCGTCTTGGCCGAAATTTCGTAAAAATGGAATGTATTGAGAATAACCAACTTCGTGTAGGTGCTGGGGCTCTTGATGTTTATGTGTCTCATTTCGCGGCTGATAACGATTTAACTGGTGTGGAATTTTTAAGCGGAATTCCAGGCTGTATCGGGGGTGCGCTTCGGATGAACGCTGGGGCTTATGGATCGGAGTTGAAAGACGTTCTTGTCTCAGCGGTAGCCTATGACAGATCCGGTGCACGGCACGAATTAAGCTGTGCCGATATGGGGTTTTCATATCGCCATTGTGAAATCCCAAGTGACTGGATTTTTACTGAAGCCATTTTACAACTGCAACCCGGGTCCGCAGCAAACATTACCGCAAAAATGAAAGAGATTGCTACCAGCCGTGAGGGAAGCCAACCCGTTAAAAGCAGAACGGGTGGATCTACTTTTGCCAACCCTAAAGGGCAAAAGGCATGGGAGTTGATCGACACGGTGGGGGCTAGAGGCCTCACAATAGGGGGTGCTAAGGTCTCAGACTTACACTGCAATTTCCTAATCAACACAGGTGGTGCCACGGCGCGTGATCTGGAAGCTGTTGGGGAAGAAGCGCGCCGGCGAGTATTTGTACAATTTGATACGCTTCTTCGATGGGAAATCGTTCGCCTTGGTGAATTGGATACGGAAATAAATCAAGAAGAAGGCATCGGCGAATGAAGCATGTAGCAGTTCTAATGGGCGGATGGTCAGCCGAAAGAGAAGTCTCATTGAAAAGCGGAGATCCGTGTGCTGCAGCTTTAGTACGGAGTGGCTATAAAGTGACCCCCATTGATGTCTCCCATAACATTGCAAGTGTTTTGGAGGCCTTGAAACCTGATGTTTGTCTGAACGCTTTACATGGGCGTTACGGGGAGGATGGAACTATTCAGGGGCTTCTGGAGATAATGGGCATTCCGTATACACACTCCGGCGTATTGGCATCGTCTCTTGCTATGGATAAGCCCGTTGCCAAGAAAATATTTGCCGCCGCCGGTCTTCATTGTGCCGACGGGCGTGTTTTGAGTCGTAAAGAAATCCTGGACGGGGCTGACTTTCCGCTACCTATGGTAATTAAACCGCTTAATGAGGGATCCAGTGTTGGTGTGACTATTCTTCTTGAAAATGAAAACCGGCAACTGACAGACATACCCTGGACATTTGGAAATGAAGTCCTCGTAGAAACCTACATTCCTGGAAGGGAGTTCCATGTGGCAGTTATGGGAGATGAGGCGTTAGGGGCGGTGGAGATCAGGCCACTTGGTCGTTTCTACGACTATGAAGCAAAATACACATCCGGCAAAGCAGAACATATTATGCCAGCCCCCCTTGAAAAAGACAGGTATGACGAATTGCTTGAGATGGGGTTACGGGCTCATAAGGCACTTGGTTGCCGCGGCGTTAGCCGGACAGATTTCCGGTTTGACGATACTGAAACCGGACCATCGGAATTTGTGATTTTGGAAACCAATACTCAACCTGGTATGACCGAATTGAGTTTGGTTCCAGAAATTGCCGCTCATAGCGGTATCGCATTTGACGATTTGGTTCGCTGGATGGTGGAGGATGCCTCATGCGACAGATAAAAATCTCTGAAAATGACCGCCCCATTCAAGCTAAACGAAAACCAAAAGTTAAAAAGGCCCCTCGGCCTGCCAATAAAACGAACGCGATGCCATTTTTTGGAAGGCTGAAGGTCTTTTTACTGAATGTTACATCACTGGGTCTTTTCAAGAAGCAGAACAAGCGCTCAAAAGCATCTAGTCGGCGTAGACCAGCGGGCATTCGGCTGAAAACGGCATTACTTGCAGGCGGTTTTACAGCTGTAACTACTTTTGTCGGTTTTTCTGGCTATTTGATTGTCAAAAATGGCTTTATTGAACAAGCTGGCCTTTGGGCTCAAGAAACCCGTTTGTCTGTCCTTGGCGGCGTCGGTATGATTGTGCAAGAAGTCAGTGTAACGGGTCGCGAGAAAGCATCGGGCAAAGATATTATGGCCGCGCTTGGTGTGGCGCGCGGCGATAGTATCGTTGACTTTGATCCTGATTTGGCTCGGGCGCGCATTGAAAAACTTGGCTGGGTGGAACATGCATCCGTCATGCGACGCTATCCTGATGAAATTTTTGTAAGGCTTCAGGAGCGCAGGCCTTTTGCGCGGTGGCAACTTAACGGAAAAACCACGTTAATTGACCGAAAAGGCGCTGTAATTACGACGACAGACACATTCGAATTCCATCATTTGCCCAAAGTTGTTGGCGAAAAAGCTAATGAACGTGCGGCGGAATTATTCGACCTATTATCGGCGACCCCAACCCTATTTACACGCCTTCAAAACGCGGTGCGAGTGAGAGATCGCCGATGGGATCTGGAATTCGGTAACGGCGTAAAAGTCCTCCTTCCAGAAGAAGGAAGTGCGGTTGCTTGGTCTAAGTTGAACGACCTTCAGAAATCAAAAAATATCTTGAACAAAGGTGTTCTCTCCATAGACCTGAGATCATCAGATAAAATGTATGTGCGACTGAGAGCAGCGGATGCTGAGTTTAGGCGGGATGGCGGAAATAAAACGTGATCTGGCAAGTGCGCATTAAATGAATAAAGGACACTGAAGCAGAATGGCATCAGGACGAAACGGACCCATAACGGCATTGGATATTGGCACAACAAAAGTATGTTGCTTTGTTGCTGTTGAGGAAAGTGGCGGCCTTCGAATTAAAGGCATTGGTCATCAGGTTGCTCGTGGCATGCGAGCAGGTGCCATCACCAATATGGAAAATGCTGAGGAGTCCGTTCGCTCCGCTGTGGATGCTGCTGAGCGAATGGCCGGGGAGACTATCAGAGAAGTCTATTTGAGTGTCTCGGCTGGTCAGCCAGCGTCTCAAACAGTCGATGTGGAAATGTCTATTGCAGGTCAAGAAATTGGTGGAAAAGATCTTGTTCGCACCTTGAAAGAAGCTCAAACCAGCTATAATCCGGAAAATCGATCCGTAATACATGCGCTGCCGGTTGGATATAACGTCGATGGAAATCGTGGCATTCGGGATCCGCGCGGGATGTACGGTGATAACTTCGGCGTTAGTATGCATATGGTTTCGGTTCTAAACAATCATGTCAGAAACATTACCAATTGCGTTGAGCGATGCCATTTAAGTGTGGCTAATCTCGTGTCGGCGCCATATGCCTCCGGTTTGGCGTGCCTTGTTGAAGACGAAATGGACTTGGGTGTCACCATCATAGATATGGGCGGCGGGGCGACCTCCTTCGCCGTTTTTTACGACGGAGAGATGGTGTATAACGAGACCATTCCTGTTGGTGGTGGTCATGTTAGTAATGATATCGCGAGAGGCCTGTCTACGACCCTTGCAAATGCAGAGCGGATGAAAACTTTGTACGGCAGCGCACTCGCCAGCCCGTCTGATGAAAAAGAAATAATTGATGTTCCATTGATTGGCGAAGCTGAGCACGAAGTGGCAAATCATGTCCCGCGATCGATGCTGGTTGGAATTATTAAACCAAGAATGGAAGAAATTCTCGAAATCGTGAGAGATCGTCTTGCGTCCTCTGGTTTTGCCAAGGTGGCTGGGCGTCGTGCAGTGCTCGTTGGCGGTGCATCACAATTGGCTGGCGTACAAGAATTAGCGGGTCGAATATTAGACAAACAAGTTCGCATGGGTAAACCTATACGTGTCAAATCACTGGCTGAAGCTGTAGAGGGGCCGGCGTTTGCCACCGCTGCGGGACTTTTGTCCTTCGCAGTCCGTAAAAACTTCAATGACCAACTTGGTGGTTCAGGGGAAGAAAAAACCCCACAAAACCGCCTTTTGCGTATCGGAAGTTGGTTCAAGGAAAACTTTTAATTCGACAAAAAGAATGTTTTTCGATCAATATGTAAGAAGTAGGGTTCCATTACCTACAATATTTGGTATTACTAAGTATAGCTTGCGTTAATAAGGAGGGTAGTGCTGTGGGGATAAATTTGTCAGTGCCGGACCAAACCGATCTGAAGCCTAGAATTCTGGTTTTGGGTGTTGGTGGAGCCGGAGGAAACGCCGTCAACAATATGATCCAGTCAGAGCTTCAGGGCGTTGACTTTGTCGTTGCGAACACCGATGCGCAAGCGTTGAAACAAAGTTTGGCTGACAACCGTATTCAACTGGGAGCTGAGCTGACCGAAGGCCTTGGGGCCGGGTCCAAGCCACAGATTGGTGCTGAAGCCGCTGTTGAGGCGATCGAGGAAATTACCTCTCACCTTAAAGGCGTTCATATGTGCTTTATTACGGCCGGTATGGGCGGTGGTACAGGGACAGGCGCCGGACCAATTGTAGCCAAAGCTGCAAAAGAGCTCGGAATTCTGACAGTTGGCGTTGTCACCAAACCATTCCAGTTTGAAGGCAATCACAGAATGCGGACGGCGGAAGCCGGCATTGAAGAACTTCAAAAATACGTAGACACTTTGATTATTATCCCTAATCAAAATCTGTTCCGTATTGCGAACGAAAAAACCACATTTGCAGACGCTTTCAACATGGCGGACGATGTGCTGCACTCAGGTGTGCGCGGTGTGACCGATTTGATGGTTATGCCAGGTTTGATCAACCTCGATTTTGCTGACGTAAATACTGTCATGAGCGAAATGGGTAAGGCAATGATGGGCACAGGCGAAGCTTCTGGCGAAAATCGCGCCATTGAAGCTGCTGAAGCTGCTATTTCAAATCCCCTGTTGGATGATGTTTCTATGAAAGGCGCCCG
>CAJXWA010000201.1 GCA_913062525.1 uncultured Alphaproteobacteria bacterium
TGAACCTCTGTTGCGCCAGCGTCACGAACCATCTGAACGATTTTCGTTGATGTTGTGCCGCGGACAATGCTGTCGTCAACCAACAGCACTCTTTTCCCAGTGATCATAGCCCTGTTGGCATTGTGTTTCAGTTTTACGCCTAAATGCCGAATTTGATCAGTTGGCTCAATAAAGGTACGCCCCACATAATGGTTTCTAATGATGCCAAGTTCAAACGGGATGCCGGATTGTTCTGCATAACCGATGGCGGCGGGAGTGCCCGAGTCTGGAACAGGGATAATGGCGTCAACTTCAACCGGATTCTCTAGGGCGAGTTGGCGTCCGATAGATTTTCGAACTTCATAAACAGATCTGTTTTCAAGAACACTGTCGGGGCGAGCAAAATAGATATGCTCAAAAATACAGAAGCGCTGCGGCGGGGTGGTGAACGGAGAGATTGAGGTTAATCCGTTTTCATCGATAATGACAACTTCACCAGGAGCAACATCCCGTATAAATTCTGCGCCAATAATATCAAGGGCACATGTCTCAGAAGTCATAATGTAGGCATCATCAAGTTTACCCAGCACCAAAGGACGAACACCATGAGGGTCCCGCATCCCAACAAGTTTCTTGCTGGTAAGGGCTACAAGTGAATAGGCGCCTTCGATCTTATGCATTGCATCAACAATACGATCTACGATCTTGATTTTCTTACTGTTTGCGATCAAATGGATGATCACTTCGGTATCCATAGTGGATTGGAAAATACTACCTTCAGCGACCAATTGCTTGCGAAGCGTAGAAGCGTTGGTCAAGTTACCGTTATGGGCTACAGCCAGTCCGCCATTTGCAAGATCCGCAAAAATGGGCTGGACGTTGCGGATGACCGTACCACCCGTTGTCGCGTAGCGGTTATGGCCGAGCGACGCATTTCCTTTTAGACTTTTGATGACATCTTCAGTTGAGAAGTTGTCGCCAACTTTACCCATGGCTTTATGACTGTGGAAGCGTCTTCCGTCGAGACTTACAATCCCAGCGGCCTCTTGCCCGCGGTGTTGAAGGGCGTGGAGGCCAAGTGCCGTCAGCGCCGCCGCTTCTTCGTGTCCAAATATTCCAAATACGCCACATTCTTCGTGGAGTTTGTCATCGTCGAATGGGTGGCTGTAGGAGGGCAACATATCATGATCAGTCATGGTTTTACCTGGGTACCTTTAGTAAGATTTTCCATTTGTTGACGGGATTTGGAATCATATCCCTTATCCAACGTATCGATGGCCCCTTTGACGGTTTTTTCAACGTCATCGCGGACCGCTTCGGGTATAGCTTCATAGGCTTCTTTGGCTGTGCCGGCTGAACTCTCTGCGCTCTCTGCAGCAATGCGGAGATTAGCTTGCATGTCTGGCGGTGTTAGCCGGGCAACAAATTCGCCGCTGGCTTTAGCAATGGGTAACATTTTAGCTTCTGTTATCCACATAGGGCGGTCTTTAGGTGGAATAAACTGTACATAGCCAAGCCATGCAATTCCGATGATGATAGCCGCGCGCGCAATTCCGTAAAAAATACCAAGAGATCGGTCAAGCGCGCCAAGGGCAGATGCTTTTACTTTTTCGGAAATAGCATGTGTAATAAAGGACAGAATAACAAGGCTGAGGATAAAGATACCCGCGCCGGTCAAAATGTCAGAAATGAGGAGGTTGTCTATATAGGCACGCACGTAAGGTTTTAGGATGGGGAACAAATAGAGAGCTAAAAATGAGGCGCCGACCCAACCGGTTATGGATAGGACTTCTTTCACAAATCCTCTGATAAATCCAACAATTGCAGATATCACAAGGATTAGCAGGATTACTGCATCAGTGATGTTGATTGGCAGTTCTTCCATAAGTTTCGCTCTAGCTTCCTTGGACCTGTTGATCGGGTTTGTTGCCAGTAAACAACCGGACAATCTCCGACAGATGTTCAACTTCAATTATCTTTAAAGTCGGTTCGTTCACCTTGCTACCTTTCGGGATAATAGCCGCAGTAAATCCAAGTTTTGCAGCTTCCTTCAAACGGGCATCCGTCTGTCCTACAGCACGCACTTCACCAGATAAGCCAATCTCACCAAAAATGATACTGTTTTCAGGTACCGGAATGTCAGAAATTGAAGAAACCAGTGCCGCTGCCACAGCCAAGTCAGCTGCAGGCTCCTGTACACGCAGGCCTCCGGCAACGTTTAGGTAGACTTCCATACCAGAAAGCGACAATCCGCAACGAGAATCCAGCACGGCAAGAATCATGGCGAGACGGCTTGAATCCCAACCGACAACAGCCCGCCTTGGGGTTGCCTGTTGAGACGGAGCAACCAGTCCTTGAATTTCAACGAGGAGGGGACGTGTCCCTTCCATACCGGCGAAAACGGACGCACCGCTGATTTCTCTATCTTGATTGCTCAAGAATAAGGAGGATGGATTAGAGACTTCACTCAAGCCCTTGTCAGTCATTTCAAATACGCCAATTTCATCCGTGGCACCAAAGCGATTTTTGACAGCTCGCAAAATACGGAATTGGTGACCGCGGTCGCCTTCAAAATACAAAACAGTATCAACCATATGCTCCAGAACGCGGGGGCCGGCAATCTGTCCGTCTTTGGTCACATGCCCAACCAGCATCAGCGCGCAACCAACTTTCTTTGCAAGGCGGATAAGCTCTTGTGAGCATGCGCGCACTTGGGAGACTGAACCCGGGGCACTTTCAATATTATCGGCATACATGGTTTGAATTGAATCGATGATCAAAAGATCTGGCGCTTGGGCCTTCTCAATACTTGTTATGATATCACGGAGCGAATTGGCTGCAGCCAATAGGACCGGACTATCTGCCAATCCCAAACGCCGGGCCCGCATAGATATCTGCTGAGTGGCTTCCTCGCCTGAAATATACGTGCACCGATGTCCACGTTTGGCCATTATACCAACGGCTTGTAGCAGGATCGTTGATTTACCAATTCCGGGATCGCCGCCGATTAAAATGGATGATCCAGGAACGAACCCACCGCCGAGTACTAGATCCAACTCTGCTATCCCGCAAAGGTGGCGGACATGTACAGATGTGTCTGTATCTAATGAAGTGAATTCAATTTTTCGGCCTTTCCCTGTAGATAGGCCTTTTGGAACAGCGTCTTTTACAGCTTCTTCGACGATTGAATTCCATTCGCCGCAGGTGTCGCACTTCCCCTGCCATTTTCGGTAACTACTGGAGCAAGTTTGGCAGGAATACTGTTCGGTTATACGCGCCATATTGGCCCAATCTGTCAGGGTTTTAAAATATCCAGCTCAATCGGGCCTTCTATATTGCCCTGAACAAACTGCTCCACATACGCATTGCCGCAATGATCGATGTCATCGGCGGGCCCCACCCATACCACACTGCCTTTATAGATCAGTGCGATCCTATCGGCAATTTTTTGTGCGCTTTCCATATCATGGGAAATGGTCAATGTCGTGGCACCGAGCTGACGGGTGCAATCTCTGATCAAGTTATCGATGACGTCTCCCATAATGGGATCTAGGCCGGTGGTTGGCTCATCAAAGAAAATGATTTCTGGATTTGTCGCGATGGCGCGGGCAAGTCCCACGCGCTTTTGCATGCCCATGGACAAACTGGAGGGGTTTCGATTTGCCATATCAGCATCAAGCCCGACGAGAGCCAGTTTATCAATGGCAATATCTTTGGCTTCTTTTCGAGCCATACCGTGAGCTTGCATCAATCCAAAGGCAACATTTTCCCAAACAGGAAGACTGTCAAAAAGAGCGGCATATTGAAACAGCATCCCTGTTTTCTTTAGGGCGGTTTCTCGCTTTCTGCCGGTAAGGCCGACGACTTGTTGACCATCAATGTAGATTTCGCCGTCATCCGGTTCAAGCAGTCCCAATATGCATTTCAGCATAACTGATTTTCCAGTGCCAGAACCGCCAATAACCACTAACGACTCGCCTTCAGCGATATCCAATGACAAACCATCGAGCACATGTTTGTGGCCAAACGATTTACTGACATTTCTGAGGCTTATTTTGCTGTTCTCGTTCATCTTAATCAAGCAACAGAACGGTTAGGAAATAGTCACTGATCAAAATCAGAATGAAGGAGGAGACCACTGCATTTGTCGTCGCGCGGCCAACGCCTTGGGCGCCGCCCGTTGAATTGAAGCCGTGATAACATCCCATCAAAGTGACAATAAACCCAAATACAGATGATTTGATCAGACCTGAAACTACATCTCGAGTTTCAAGAAAATCAAAGGTGTTCTTGATGTAAGAGCTTGGGTTAAAGCCCAAAGATTCTGTTGCAACAAGATAGCCACCAGAGACACCGATTATGTCTGCAATCAAAACAAGGATGGGAAGTGTAATCATTCCGGCTAAAACACGAGGAGCGACTAGATATTTGTAAGGGTTGGTTGACAGTGTCACAAGCGCGTCGATTTGCTCTGTAACGCGCATGGTTCCGATTTCGGCGGCAATGGCAGCACCGACACGGCCCGCAATCATCAAACCGCTTAAAACAGGCGCAAGTTCGCGGGTAAGACCAATGACAACGATAGTTGCGACAGCACTTTCAGCGTTAAACCTGGACGATCCCACGTAAATCTGAAGGGCGAGTACCATACCTGTAAAAAGCGCCGTCATCCCAACAACGGGCAGGGAATAATACCCAATGCTCATTAATTGACGAAGAAATATCCGAAAGTAAAAGGGGGGTAGCGCAATGTGCTTAACCGTCTCCACGGTGAACAGGGACAGATGTCCAACAGCCGCCATGAAGCGAAGTGTAACACGGCCAATTGCCGCGAGAAAATTCCATTCCATTCAGTTTGGCCCTAAATCCCAGCTTCCAGATACCTACGGTGACACCGATGTCCCAAGGACGTGAGAATCTCATAGGAGATAGTTTCGGCCTTATTCGCTAGTTCGTCCAGCGTTATGCCCCCGCCAATCAAATTGACTAAATCGCCCCGTTTACACGCATCCTCAGGGATGGATGTGACATCAATGGCAATCATGTCCATTGATACGCGTCCCACCACTGGCACCCTTTTATTATTGATCGCACATTCCGCCGTGTTTCCAAGGCTTCTGAAATAGCCGTCCGCATATCCAATTCCGACAGTAGCGATACGGGTTTTTTCAAGTGTACGATATGTGGCACCATAACCAACGGGTTTTTCGCTGTCAACGTCATGAACTTGAAGGATTTTTCCTTGCCATTGTACAGTAGCTTGCATTGGATTTGGTTTTTCGGGAGTTGGATTGCCTCCAAACAAGGCAATGCCGGGGCGGGCCAAGTCAAAATGAAAGTCTTCACCCAGAAAAATACCGCTGGAATTTGCAAAAGAAACAGGCGTCTTTTGTAGACCTTCTGGCAATAGATTCCTCAACCGTTGCAATTGCGTTTTTTGGTCATGGTTTTGCGAGGAGCTTGGCATATCAGCACTGGCCAGATGGCTCATTACATAGTCAAATTCAATACCGTCCATCCAGCCCGGGTTTTCAGCGAGCTCGAGGACGTCTTTTTTACTAAGGCCGAGACGGCAAATGCCAGTTTCCAAATGTAAAATAGCCGGTAGCGGGCCATGCTCTTGAGTAAGCTTTGACCATATTTTGATTTCTTCTAAGGAATTTAGAACAGGGGCCAGACGCTCATGCACGTATAGATTTTCGCAACCTTCGAACAATCCACCAAGAATAAAAATTTCAATTTCTGGAAGAAGTTTGCGAATTTCTATTCCTTCTTCAGGCAGTGCCACGAAGAATTTTCGGCATCCGGCAGCAGCAAGAGCAGGAGCGACCTTTTGCGCGCCCAATCCATAGGCATCAGCCTTCACAACAGCTGCGCATTCGGCGTTTTTCAGAATTTCAGATAAGGTGCGGTAGTTTTGTTGGATAGCAATCAGGTCGATTGTTATGTATCCACCCGCAAGCCGCGGATCCATTAGTATTGCTCCGGCAAATATTGGTCCAGTGCCAAGTCTCCAAATCGCGTAAACTCGGGCTGGAACATTAATTTGATGTTGCCAATTGGACCGTGCCGTTGTTTGCCGATAATAACTTCGGCCGTAT
>CAJXWA010000202.1 GCA_913062525.1 uncultured Alphaproteobacteria bacterium
GGATACGTCTTTTATTCGGCGGTTTATGGATTTGGAGACGATGATGAAACTTGATCTGTTCGAAGCTGAAGTTGAACATTCTGATTGGGTAATTTCAAAAATAGCCAGTGATGAGCAATGGAAAGCTATCCGGCATCTTCTCATTCAATCTGTCGGTCTTGGCTCAATTCCCGTGATTTCCATTATTGATAGCGATCTGAACGGAACCCGTGGATTACTTCTCAGGCATTCGTATGAAGGTCGAGAGTTGGAGGCCAAATATGCAGAGAAGACCTTAGAACATGTGTACAGATTATGGGGCCGGAAGGTAGTTCTAGAAACCAAACTTAAAGAGAACATGGCTCGTTACAGTTTCGACGACACCGGTCTCTCTCTGACGGCTGAGTTTTTTGACGAGACTTTTCCGCCTTATTTTATCCCATAACGCTCAAAAATGTCGTTTAAAGACGATTGCTTTTACGCCTCTAGAGTAATACCTATGGATCAATCGTACCTTTAATCACAATAACCTTTCATGGGGCATATTATGAGCGCTAAAACACTTCCTCTTTTCATTAATGGCGAAAAAAAATATGCGGCCTCTGGGGATGTGTTTCAAAATTACCGACCGATGGATGGTAAGCTTGAATGTGATGTGGCACTTGCCGGGAAGGCAGATGTGGATCTTGCCGTAGCCGCAGCCCGCGCGGCCTTTGATGGCTGGGCGGACACACCAGGACAAGAGCGGGGAAGGGTTCTCCTTCGTGCAGCAGAAATTATGCGCCGCCGCCGCCAGGAACTTGCTGAAGTCGAAGTGGTAGATACCGGTAAACCGATTTCAGAAACTCCCTATGCCGATGTTGATAGTGCTATTGATGCGCTGGAGTATTTTGGAGGTCTTGCCGCAGATGTTCGCGGCGATACTCATGATTTGGGGAGCGGATCTTTTGCTTATACGATTAGAGAGCCCCTCGGCGTTTGCGCAGGTATTGGTGCCTGGAATTATCCGCTGCAAATTGCGGCGTGGAAATCGGCACCCGCATTGGCCGCAGGTAATGCCATGGTCTTTAAACCGTCTGAAATGACACCGCTCAATGCGATTAATTTGGCCGAGATATATCAAGAAGCGGGATTACCTGATGGGGTGTTCAACGTTGTTCACGGTAAAGGCGAGGTAGGCCATTGGCTATCATCCCATAACGATGTGGATAAAATCTCTTTCACGGGATCGGTTCCAACAGGTAAAAAGGTGTTGGAAGATGCAGCGAAGACCGTCAAGCATGCCACCATGGAATTGGGTGGCAAATCACCCCTTATCATCTTTGAAGATGCGGAAATTGATAACGCCGTCTCTGCTGCAATGAATGCGAATTTTTATAGTCAGGGAGAAGTTTGTTCCAACGGGACACGTGTTTTTGTCCATGAAGACATTATGGCCGAGTTTCTGAAACGTCTTAAAAGCAGAACTGAAAAAATGGTCATCGGAGACCCCATGGACGGTGCCACACATGTTGGTGCCATGATTAGCCCAGAACATGCGGAAAAAGTTCTGGGTTATATTCGTCTTGGAAAAGAAGAGGGCGCAACACTCGTTTGCGGGGGTGAACTTGTGGCGGTTCCGGGAATGAACGGGGGGCGGTACATTTCACCTGCCGTATTTGCAGATTGCAAAGATGACATGAAAATCTGCCTTGAAGAGATTTTTGGCCCAGTTATGTCTGTTTTACCGTTCAAAGAAGAGACCGAAGTTATCAGCCGAGCAAACGCGACTGACTTTGGCTTGGCCGCAGGGGTCTTCACGCAAAACCTAGCACGAGCCCACCGCACTGTTCGGAAAATTCAAGCTGGTAGTTGTTGGATCAATAACTATAACTTGACGCCAACTGGTGTTCCTTTTGGGGGGAGTAAGCAGTCTGGCCTTGGCCGCGAAAACTGTGCCGCGGCACTAGAGGGTTTTACCCAGATTAAGAGTGTTTACGTGGAATTATCTGACGTTGACTGCGATTACTAACGGATCGTTTTAGACCTTAATTCGACCAGATGCATATGTGCCATGCATCTGGCGCATTTGACAAGTTATTGAAAGAAAACATAAATTTGTTTCAATCTTAATTGTCGGATGCGTTTCATGGAACTTTGGATATCAATAACAATATGTGCTGCCTTTTTTCAAAATATAAGGACAGCACTTCAAAAATATCTAAAAGGTCGATTGAGTACCGGGGGTGCGACGTATGTTCGTTTTTTCTACGGACTGCCTTTTGCTGTTCTGTATTTCGTAGCGCTTCATAAATTTGGCGGATATCCAATTTATGACCCAACGGCAGAATTCGCTGTTTACGTGATCGTTGGAGGTTTGGCACAAATCCTAGCGACAGCGTTACTTGTTGCCTTGTTCGCTCTTCGAAATTTCGCGGTTGGAACAACTTACTCAAAAACTGAAACAGTGCAAGCTGCCGTGTTCGGCATGGTCCTGTTGGGTGACCAATTAAGCACGCCTGCATTAATCGCAATTGGTATTAGTTTAGTTGGGATTATGTTGATTTCCGTTTCAGGCAGTAAAATAACGGTGCGTGAAATATTGGTCGGTTGGACCGGAAAATCGGCATTGTTTGGATTATTGTCCGGCGGGCTTTTCGGCATATCAGCGGTCTCGTATCGCGCTGCGGCTTTATCGCTCGGTGGCGAGGGCGCAATTATGCAGGCAGCGACGGCGCTCCTGTATGTCCTCACTTTTCAAACGATTGTCATGACCGTCTATTTAGTTTTTGCCGAAAAAGGACAAATTACGACAGTTATCAAAAACTGGAAAGTGGCTGGATGGGTTGGGGTTACGGGTATGTTGGGATCTGTCGGCTGGTTTACAGCCATGGCCATGCAAAATGCGGCCTATGTTCGGGCGGTGGGGCAGGTCGAACTGGTCTTCACGTTTCTGATTTCATATTTTTATTTTAAAGAGAAGACTAACCGGAACGAGGCCGCTGGCGTTGCGCTAATTGTCGCAGGTATTCTCGTTCTTGTGTTGGGATAGTCTTCCAAATAAATAATTTAATTTGGAAGACTTGATCGGTTTGAGACGGTGCTTATTCGCTAGCCGTATCTTTGACGATAATTTCACGCGTAATGTTGGCGGCTTTACCAAGCATTACAGAAACAGAGCAGTATTTTTCAGCAGAAAGATCAACGGCTCGTGTCACTTTATCCATATTAAGTTTCTTGCCAGTTACGGTGTACGTCATATGAATATCCGTGAATACTTTTGGCTCGGTGTCAGACCGTTCAGCGGAAACATCAACAATGCAATCTTCAACATCTTGACGGGATTTCTGTAGAATATGCACGACATCGATGCCAGAGCAACCACCAAGCCCCAATAAAAGAAACTCCATTGGGCTGGCACCCAAACGTTGATCGCCGGACGAGCCATCCATGATGACCCCGTGGCCTTGTTCATTTTTGCCAATAAATCGATAGCCTTCGACCCACTTTGCTTGAGCTTTCATAATACTTCCCGTCATAATCAACACATAGATCCAATTGTCTGGACGGATGCGATTATAGAGAGTGAACCTCTTCAGAGCCAGCGACAGTTATTTTTTAACGACAAAATTTGAATGGCAAACAGGTGAAAACGGATTTTTGTTTTTTTCTGTCGTGAACGGCTAGATTTTTGAATATTTTGGCAACTTGGATCAATACTTTTTCATTATTGTGTGATTTATTTTCAATAGCTCTTTACTCCCATATCTAGATGTATAGAGTCTCCTACATCAGTTGATATCAAACAAATGGAGTGGGAATTGTCTTCAAAATTTACGCCAATCGAAATGATCGAAAAATTAGTTGCTTTTGATACAGTTTCCCGGAATTCCAACCTTGAGCTCATTGATTTTGTTGCAGATTATTTGTCTGAATACGGGGTTTCTGCAGAGAAAATTTACAACGATGACAGAACCAAAGCGAATCTATTCGCGACCGTTGGTCCAGATGTCAAAGGCGGTATAGTCTTATCCGGGCACACAGATGTCGTGCCTGTTGACGGTCAACCATGGGACACTGATCCATTTCAGATCGTTGAAAAAGATGGCAAATTATTTGGCCGCGGCACTTCCGACATGAAGAGTTTTTCAGCGATCGCTTTGGCACTTGTTCCAGAGATGATTGAAAAAGGACTAAAGAAACCAATCCATTTTGCTTTGTCTTATGATGAAGAAATTGGCTGCCTTGGATCCCCTCGTATGATTGCAGAAATTGTCGAGAAGGAAATAAAGCCCCGTGCCGTTATTGTTGGCGAACCAACTATGATGGATATCGTGACGGCACATAAAGGTATTGTCGGTCTTAAAACTAAAATCACAGGGCGCGAGGCTCATTCAAGTCTAGTAGAAGACGGCGTCAGTGCCGTAATGACAGGTGCGAACCTCGTGAACTTCATTGCAAATATGATGGCTGAGAATAAGGAAAAAGCTGTTCCTAACAGCGACTATTCTGACTCGCCAGCGTACACAACTTTGCATGTAGGCGTGATCAATGGCGGTACAGCCATGAACATTATCTCTCGTGAATGTGAATTTGTGTGGGATATTCGCTATGTTGCTGAAGATGATCCGCAAGATTTCATCAAACGGTTTAATGATTATTGCGAAACCGAAATCCTACCAGCAATGAGAATGGTTGCGCCTGAGTGTACAATTGAGACTGAAATTGTATCGGCGACTGCAGCGCTTGGCCCCGAAAATGAGGGCGAAGCAGAAATGCTATGTAAAAAACTAACTGGGAAGAATGATACCCATGCGGTTTCCTATGCAGCTGAAGCCGGGCAGTTCCAAAATGCTGGTTTTTCAACGGTAATTTGCGGGCCCGGCTCAATTGGCATCGCACATCAACCAAATGAATATATTGAATTATCTCAAGTAAAAGCGTCCGAAACCTTTATTCGAAAGTTAATCGGAACGTTGTCTGAGGAGTAGCATAGACAATTAAAATACTATTGTTTACTCTTGTCACTAATATTGCCTCATGTTCTTGGGAGAGATGAGGCAATGGTTGCTCTAAACTTAGAGCAAATAAATAAAAGATAACCATGAAGATAGGGAGATTTTTATGAAATTGCGTCATGGAATTTTGGCTGCTGTAGCTGCTGCGACAATCGCGGCTGCACCGGTAGCTCAAGCGGAAACATTCAAGTATGCCTTCCAAGGTAACTTGAGCTCACTCGATCCACATTCATTGAATGAAACATTCTTGCTCGGCTCTTTGGGTAATATCTATGAAGGTTTGTCAATTTATGACGCGAACCTCGCAGCTGTTCCGGGTCTTGCAGAATCTTGGGAAACTGTGACACCGACAAAATGGAAGTTTAACCTTCGTAAAGGTGTGAAATTCCATAACGGTAATGACTTTACAGCAGCGGATGTTGTATTTTCTTGGCAACGGACATTGAGTGAAGGTTCAGACCAAAAAGTTCGTGGTTCTAAAATCAAGAACATCGAAGTTGTCGACGATCATACAATCATCATCGAAACTCCTGCGCCAAATCCAATTTTGACTTCTGATCTTGTCTACATCTACATTATGGATAAAGAATGGTCAGTGGCGAATAAAACTGAAGGCGCGACAAGCGCATCAGCAAACACCACAGGTAACTATGCGAACTTGCATTCAAATGGTACAGGTCCATTTAAAATTGTTGAGCATAAAGCAGATGTTAAAACAACATTTGACCGGAATGCTGCCTATTGGGGCAAAATTAAATCAAACGTCACTAAAATCGAATTCACACCTATTAAAGAAGCTGCAACGCGCGTAGCTGCTTTGATCTCTGGTGAGCTTGATCTTGTTTACCCAATTCCAGTTCAAGATTGGAAACGTCTAGAAGAAGCCAAAGGCGTTAAGCCTCTTGCAGGTCCAGAAGCACGTACAATTTTCTTGGGCATGGACCAAGGACGTGACGAGCTTCTGCATTCAAACATTAAGGGCAAGAACCCGTTCAAGGATATCAGAGTTCGTCAGGCATTTGCCCACGCACTTAACCTTGACGCGATCAAAAAGAAAGTTATGCGGAATGCTGCAACACCATCTGGTTTGATGGTTGCACC
>CAJXWA010000203.1 GCA_913062525.1 uncultured Alphaproteobacteria bacterium
CGGATACTTTTCAGACGAAAGATGGTTGGGTTCTCGTTCAAAGTATTGGCCAGCCACTGTTTGAACGATGGTGTAAGCTAATTGGTGAGAGCAGCTGGCTTGAGGATCCTCGTTTTAAAACTGATCAGGATCGCGGTGATAACGGCCATATTTTATCAGAGCGTATGTCCAAATGGTGCGGACAGAGAACAACTGAAGAGGCTTTAGCTGAAATGGGCGAAGTTCGCTTGCCATGTGGACCTGTTTTGACACCAGAGCAAGTGCTGAACGATCCTCAGCTTAAGGCAATGGGTCTTATGAAGGACGTGGACTATCCTGGACTCTCAAAGCCTGCGCCGGTAACCGAATTTCCGATCAAGATGTCAAAATCGAATACCTCTATTCGGCATCGTGCGCCAACATTGGGCGAGCATACAGATGAGCTAATGAGTGAACTGGGCTATTCCGCAGCTGAAATCGAAGACCTCAAATCCAAACGGGTTGTCTAACATCTTATAAACGGGGAGATTAGCTTCTCTCCGTTTCCTTGAGTTCGGTCCAATGCCGTAAGAACCGCCAAGTCCAGTCGTTCATTTCCCTGTCATGAAGTAGTCGGCTTTGAAGTTGTGAAATTGCACCTTGGGCACCGGGTTCACTTAACATGTGTGACGCTTTATGGAGCCATTTTCGGTTCATGGCTTCGGTCACCTCAGGATGGAATTGAATACCATAGGCATATTTTCCATGCCGATACGCCTGATTTGGAAAAGAGTCGCCGCTGGCAAGTAAGGTGCAGTCTTTGGGGAGATCAAATCCCTCCTTATGCCATTGGTAGGCATGCAAATGCTTATCAAAATAGGGTGTTCCTGCTGCTGTTGGCTCAATTTTATAGTAACCGATTTCCATCAACCCCTCTGGATGCCGCGTCACTCCTCCGCCTAGGCATTTCGCCATAATTTGGGCGCCTAAACAAATTCCTAAATAAGGAGTTTCTGCAGATATGGCCCGCTCAACATAGGCGGTTTCTTGCCTGATATAGTCTTCATGGTCATCGTTGGCGCTCATGGGGCCGCCAAAAATAACGGCGCCATGATGTTCTGTCGGATCTGTTGGCAAATCATGCCCTATTGCAGGAATTCGAATGTCGAGCTCATACCCGAGGCTACGTAAAACTTCGCCTACGCGGCCGGGATCAGATTTGGCTTGATGTAAAATTAAAAGAATTTTCTTACGCGACATTTCGAAATTGATACCTGCAATTAGTTGGAGGGCATGATGTCCTTTGAAAGGAACTTACATGGCGCTAATGCCACCATCAAGCACCAGCTCTGCGCCAGTCATGAAACGGGATTCGTCTGATGCAAGATATAACACACCATAGGCAATATCATCTGGCTCACCAATATGACCAATGGGAACTTGTCGTGACAGTTTTGCTATTCCTTCGTCAGTACCGGTTCTGGCGAACATTGATTGCAAAATTGGCGTGTTTACAAATGTTGGATGAACGGAATTGCTGCGAATTCCATTTTTCTTTCTCGCGCAATGCAGTGCAACTGATTTGCTTAGGTGACGGACACCAGATTTAGCAGAATTATAGGCTGCCATATTATGACCCGCAATAATTCCAGCGATGGACGAAATATTGACTATTGAGCCAAGGCCATCGGTATCTTCCATATAAGATATGGCGTATTTGCAGCCGAGAAAGACAGAATCCAAATCTACAGAATGCACTCTTTTCCATGTGTCAAAGTCGGTACTTTCTACGTCTGAGCCATCGCCAATGCCTGCGTTATTCACGAGAATGTTCAAGCCACCAAAGGCGGTTTTTGTCTCTGCAAGAACTTCTTGCCAGCGGGTTTCACTCGTTACGTCATGTTGCAGAGGAATGGCATTCTCGCCAATTAGTTTGGCTGTTTCTATGGCCGCTTCTTCATTGATATCCGTAACGGCAACTTTTGCGCCTTCTTTGGCTAGCATAATCGAAATTGCCCGCCCAAGACCGCTACCGGCCCCTGTTACCAGTGCTATTTTTCCGTTTACTCGACCCATGGGGGACTCCTCTGTTGGTTTGGGCGCTTAAGCGTGGTTTTTTTGTTGCGCCTCATATTTTTTATTCCTCTTCAGTGTTGTCATTGTTGGAAGCATGTCAACAGACGTATAAAAGAATGTTTAAAGAAAACGTTTCTAGGATTGTTACATGGCTACCTTCTTGCAAAAATCGGCACCTGCATCATACGAATTGCCAAAGTGGCTGTGGCTGTGGTCTGTCCCGTTAATCTTAGTTCTACAGCTTCTTATTCGTGCAATATCGCCCGAGTTCGCTACGAATTATTTAAGTGGAGAGCTGGGAATTATAGAAAATTTTACCGTAGTAATTTTGGTCCCTACTATAATGATTGCGGTTTATATTTTGATGTCTAGATCGGAACTTCCTTCTTCATGGTTGATCCCATGGTACGCGGTGTTAGGTTTGGCATGTGTCTATTTCGCGGGAGAAGAGGCAAGCTGGGGGCAACATTGGTTTCAGTGGGAAACCCCTGATAGTGTAAGTAGGATCAATGATCAAGGTGAGACAAATTTACATAATATGTCTTCTTGGCTTGACCAGAAGCCTCGTATAGTTGTTGAAATTTCAGCGTTAATTGGAGGAGTTTTTTTGCCTCTCGCTCGAAGTATTAAGGGTATCAATTTTGCAAAAGGCAGTTGGCAGTCCCTTTTTTGGCCAACTTGGGTTTGCTTGCCTGTCTCGTTGATGGTCAGTTTTATAAAATATCCAGACCGGCTGCTTGGGTCTGCGAATATTCCATACCCGTTCAATATTCGTGTCAGCGAGACCCAGGAGCTGTATGTTGCTATGGCATTTTTGATTTACCTAAGCTCGGTTGCTGTGCGGTTGCGTCGTTAAAGGCGGGTGTCTTAGGACGATTCCACTAGTCTGTAGGTAAAAGTGTTGTTATCAGTAGACTCTTATGGGATAGAAAGTTATATGATGTGGCAACATGTTATGGCCATCGGTTGAGATCGAATTTGTTTAACCGCTAGGTAGCACACCCAAGAGAGACTGATTATGAGCTGGACAGACGAACGTATCGAAAAACTGAAGAATCTTTGGGGTTCAGGTAAAACGGCTGCCGAAATTGCTGAAGTCCTCGGTGGCGTCACGCGAAATGCTGTCATTGGTAAAGCCAATCGGCTCGGCCTGTCTGCAAAATCTGCCACTACTGCTGTTCCTAAAGCAAAGAAAAAGGTCATTCCAGCACATAGAGCCTGCCAGTGGCCGACTGGGCATCCAGGGGATGCTGATTTTCAGTTCTGCAATGACGAGTCTGTTCCTAGCAAACCTTATTGCTTGAAGCATTGTAATATGGCGTATCAATCCCGCGATAATAACTAGAAGCGTTTGTTGGGTCAGTTTTTAATACGAGTACCCAATTTGTCTTCATCGGTTGAATATTGATATTCTAAAAATTCGCCCAACGGTTTTTCCATGACTTTCATGTGGCCCGAAGTCTCGCGGCGATATTGATACCCAATTTTCTCAGCTTTTATGGCTCGGCCTTGACTGTCTTTTTCAAGGATCAATGCGCCGTGACGGGTAAAATCGGTATCTCCTGATTTGCGTGAACGCACCCAGCCAAGTAATTGCCCTTCGCTGTCATAAGAAAAGCTGTCTTTCCAATCGCGATCTGCAAACACTTGCGGATCTGTATATTTCTCTGCGTGTGCTGCATGATCAATGAGGAGAAGCTTTCCATGGTCATCATAGGAACGCTGCTGATTTTCTGGATAGAGAAGGGTGATGAAGGATGGCGCAGACAAATTCGCTCCATTATCTGCGAAAACAGCGATTTCAACTCGATTTGAATTTATATCGTTGCGTCCGTTGATGGGAAATTTATCATGCCAGGCAGACGTAATGGTCACCTTACTTCCCGATTTGTTCTTCGGGGATATGCTTATCTTGGCTTTCTCGCCCTGCAAAATCACCCATTTATAGGTTACATTCTTTCCAGGTTTTTTAACGGCTGAATGCGCTTGGATGTCCAGAGTTTTTGTGTAGGAACTGCTTCGGATAATGCGAGCAATGCTTGCAGGTGTATTGAAAAGCTGTTCAGGTAAATTTCGAGAAAAATCATCTATTCCAGGCTCAGGTTGGCTTTCTTTTTGAACGCTTAACTGAACAATAGAGGGAAAATCGTCAGCCTTAAGATTATTGGCAAGTTGGATCATTTTGGTTAGATCAATGTTTTCTTTTTGGAAAACGGCAGGATGAGCAGCAGCGCTGAGATAATCATCAGCGGTTTCAATCGGTTTTTGACCACGCCGGAACACCATTTGCACGGCAGCCATCAGCTTGCCAGATTTCGCAAGAAAATCTTTCTCTGCAGGCTTGAAGGCTGCCAATATAGTTGCAACAGCCCGCAAAAATGGTTTCTCTGATCCTGACTTGCCGTCTGATAAAATCAAATACGGTGTGTTCGTCGTCAACAAATCGCCTTCAGCCCCAAAATCGTTGTTTGCTGGAAAAATATAGAGCTGATTGTTCATATATTGGAGAAACAGTTTTCGAGGTCCGCCTGGAACTGTATAAGCCAGCCGAGCTTGGCTACGCCAAAAAGGTTCAGAAGAAATGACCGCGGATGAGTTGCCAAATGTAACGCCGCTAAATGCAATTTTTGTGTTTAAGCCATAATCAATGTTTAAGCTTGCTGCCATTTCGCTGTAGTTTGTAAAGGAAAGTTGCGGATATAACTTGGACCAAAGCGTTGACTGGGCTCTGTCTCTATTGTCATAAATATCGCCGACGTTTCCCGCTGCTAGGCCATGCTTGAATAAGTTGTTTAGCTCTGTTGCCGCAGCGTCTTTTAAAGATTGGACAGGGGCTGTTACGGCATCACGTTCTTGAAATTTGAAATAGGATTTTAGCAATCTGATCCGACTGTCCCAAATCGTATTTTCAATCGTAATGAGGGCCCGTTGATCGCGAACTGGATACGCATTTTTACGTGGTGTGGTTTTGGGCTTTGCTGCCGCTGGAGCCGTGATTAATTTTTCAGCCAGTTGCTGAAATCGTGGATCTTCCCGCAATTTTGCAAGGTTCTTGTCTTTATACAAGAGAGCTTGATTTGAAAAACCCAATTGGATGGCTTTCTCCAATGAGTTAAAGGCTAGATCTGTTTTGTTTTGAACAGCATGTAAGGTTGCTAGAAGATAGTGGCTTTCCATGTGCCAAGGATATTGTTTGGTTAGGCGTAGTAACCCTTGCGCAGCAGAGGGGAGGCGCCGCATGGACAGAGCCGCCGAAACGGTCTGCAGCTGTTCGTTCAGACGAGGCATGGAGAATAAATAAGTGGGATTCTGATCGATAGCGTCTTGTGTGCTCTGCGACCAGGCTAGAGGTGCAAAAAAGATCAATGTTCCCGTGGCTAGGGTGGCTGCACGGGTTGTCAACGTTAGTAATCGATGGATCATGTATAGCCTAATATTTCAAATCGAGATCAAGTCCCAAAAGGCTACAGCCCATTCAGTTCTAGGTCCAGTTTGTTGCCAAGCCAAACAGCATTATCCGTATGATCTTCTAAATTATTACCTGTTTCGGGGTGCACTAGTATGTCCAAATCGCAGCGATTCAGCATCAACCAAGGGAGAAGCTTATTAAACTCTGATGGCATAAACTGCACCTGATACATGGCCATCTTATGAGGGCCAACATTCTCGTCATGCCAACGGCCTAATTTGACCGCAAATTTTTGGCCAATTTGGTCTCGAAGGTTTGAAGCGGCCTGTTTGGTAGCTTCACTATAATATACATGCGCATGATAGCTCGTAATCATGGAAATCGGTTTTGTCACGGTCCGAATCTTTCCTAATACTATGTAAATACAAATACAGTCTCCTTTTCTTACATATACTATCAAGAGACTCAATCAAGTGGTTGGGCCTGATTTAGTTAAAAGCAACAGGCGTTTCTCCCTATTGCAGTACGCGACTTGGCGGAACATATACTCATCCCTTGTGAGTTTACGTTCAATCAGACAAACTGACCGTCCAAAATAATAATAATATAGGAAAACACTATGGCGTTTG
>CAJXWA010000204.1 GCA_913062525.1 uncultured Alphaproteobacteria bacterium
AATGAATTTAGTGATGTAATGCATGTGTCCGGCTTGGCTCTCCCTGCGGAAGATACCGCATGACAGAAATGTCGCGGTATTCGCTTCTGATTATTGATGACAGCGAAGATGATTGCTTCAGCTATAAGCGAATGCTTGGTAAATACCCTTTGGATTTCCCGAACGTTAAGATCGCCAAAAACGCCAAAGAAGGTGTTCAGCATCTTGAGACCAACACCATAAACTGTTGCTTACTGGACTACAGACTCCCCGATGCAGACGGGATGACCGTTTTACAGGAAATTCGTTCTTCTAAAGAATATAATGAAGTTGCCGTCATTATTTTAACGGGGCAGGGAAACGAAGCCTTAGCCGTGAAGTTCATTCGTAACGGTGCGCAGGATTATTTAACCAAAGGCGATTTTAACGCAGAACAATTATATCGGGTTATTTGTCGGGCAATCACGACTAACCAGCTGGAAAGCAAAATTGATTATCTGGCGCACCATGACAGCCTTAGTGGATTGGTTAGCCGTGATATCTTTATTGATCGCTTGCAGCAATCTATTCATCGATATGATCGATATCAGAAAAGTGGGGCTCTGCTTTATCTCGACTTGGATCATTTTAAGAGAATAAATGATAATTATGGCCATGCCATCGGCGACCTCGTTATCAAAGAGATGGCGGCCAGGATTAATAAAAATATCCGAGAAACAGATACCGCCTGTCGATTAGGCGGGGACGAGTTTGCGGTCCTTCTCGACAATATTGAGTTTGAAAATGCAAACAACGTTGCTCAAAAACTAATCAAAAAACTAAATTGGCCCTTTATTGCAGGTGGCAACGAATTACAGCTGAGCTGCTCTGTTGGTCTTGCAATGTACCCTGGAACGGCTGAATCTTCAGAAGAGTTAATGAAACAGGCTGACAAGGCATTGTATGATTCAAAAGAAGGTGGTCGGGCAATAGTATCCTGCTTCTCTATTGAACAGCTGGCGCACTGGCGAGAAACCAAGATCTTAGAGAGAGACATCCAGTTTGCTGTAAATGACGGGCAATTATCCTTGGTTTATCAACCCATCGTGTCGCTGACAGAAAATAAAATTGTTAAAGTTGAAGCGCTTGCACGCTGGCAACACCCCCAGCTTGGTGCGATCTCGCCGATGACTTTCATTCCAATGTTTCAAAATGCCGGTTTGATTTCACACTTTAATGACTGGTTGTTTGAACATGCTCTGAACCAGCTGAAGCAATGGCAAACAGAGTTTAAGGACCTGATGCTCTCTTTAAACATTCCAGCCAGCTTTTGTCATAATCATGTTTTGGGAAAAGAATTCCTGTCACAGCTAAAAGAGAAAGACTTATCCTGTGACAAGATTGAACTGGAAATTACAGAATCAAATCTGATGGAAAAGCCAGAGTTGAGCCTACAGGTATTAACTGAGCTCAGAAACAATGGCATACATATCGCGGCGGATGATTTTGGGACAGGTTATAGCTCTATGAGTTATTTGACAGATCTTCCCCTTACGACCCTGAAGATAGACAAGCGATTTTTGAAGGGTATTCCTGAAAATACAAAGAACTGTAACGTTGTAAGAACAATCATTGTTTTGGGAAAAAGTCTCGGTCTAACCGTCGTTGCCGAAGGCGTAGAGTATCCGGCTCAAAGGAAATTTTTACAAGAAAACGGCTGTCATCTTGCCCAGGGTTATCTGATTGCAAAGCCCATGCCCCCTCAACTATTTGCCGAATTTCATAAAGCCTATGGCAATAAACATGTAGCTACTGAAACCATAACCGAACAGACAATCCACGCTCGCTGAGCAATGCTACACATTGCAAAATTAAGGAATTAAACATGTTTAAAAGTTTTGAGCGTGCCGATTTTTCCATCTTTGCTACCTTTGTCTATTCTTATGAAAATATGAAAATAATTGCCGGGAAAAACAAAGGCATACACCAAGCTGTCGATTTAAAGGGTAAAAAATTAGCACACCCTCCAGTATCGCCAAAAACAAGAATTGATCCCTTTTGGCAAAGAGCTCACTAACAGATGAAAATTACGACCAAACTTTATCTAAACGCCGTTGCCTCTGTTATTTTGGTGCTTGCAGTGCTCGTTGGGCTATTTTTCAACTCCAGCGAAATGGCCGCCAGAAGTCGTACCCATGAGGTCACACGAATAATACAAGAAGCCGTTTTTGACCTTAATATTCTGACATATGAATATTTTATGCACGGCGAAACCCGGATGGAAGTACAATGGATTGCAGAATACGCAGCAATTGAAACACTTTTCTCTCCAAAAAATTTCATCCATGAAAAAGATCAAAGACAGTTAAATGCAATTGGTTCAAACTTCAAAAGTATGAGAAGGCTCTTCACGCAACTCGCACAGAACAGAAAAAAAAGAGATCATCTCCGGCAACGGAATGAAACTCAGAAGAATCCCGATGTGACATTACAACAGGAAGAACGTTTAGTCGCTCGATTGTTGATTACGGCCCAAACCATCTTTACCCAGACTTCCGTTCTTTCGGAAAAATCTTATCAAGAAGGCCTCAAAGCTCAGAGATCTTCATCCTATGCCTCGCTTATTTTAATGGTTGTTCTCGCTATAATCGTGACAATTACATCCCTCTCTGTTGTAAAAAACTTCTCGGGTCGACTTAAAAAACTCACCGATGGAGCCGAAGAAACGACACACGGAAATCTAAACTTCCAGATTGATCTCCACAGTAAGGATGAGTTAGGGCATCTGGCTGCGGTCTTTAATAAAATGCTGCGCGCGCTTCTTGAATTTCGCACCGGCCTTGAAGACAAAGTTGCCGAACGAACCAAACAGCTAGAAGCAAGCAATGTTCAGCTTAAAAAATCTAACCTGGAGCTGGATGATTTTGCCTATATTGCTTCGCATGATTTGAAAGAACCACTGCGGGGAATCTCAAATTACGCCACCTTTATCAGAGAAGACTATGAAGACAAGCTTGATGAAGATGGAAAACAAATGCTCTTACGCATGAGTAATCTTACAAGACGGATGCAACAGCTTGTCGATGATCTTCTTGAATATTCACGCCTTGGCCGAACAGAACTGGCGACGGGCAATACCGATACCCATATTATAGCTAAAAGCATCAGGGATGAACTGGGCGATTCATTAGAGGAATTTGGGATCGCCTGCGAAATCAAAGACGAACTACCAACGATTTTGTGTGATCGGCTAAGGCTTGCACAGGTCTTCCGTAACCTCATCACCAATGCAATAAAATACAATGACAAAAAAGAAACCAAATTCATTCATATAGGCTGCAACACGACGCAAGAACCCTATGTATTCTACGTTAGAGATAACGGCATCGGAATTCCTGATAATTTACAGAGCAAAATATTTAAAATCTTCAAACGCTTGCACAATCAGAATGATTACGGTGGCGGTACAGGTGCAGGATTAACTATCGTGAAGAAAATAGTCGAGCAACACGACGGGGAAATCTGGCTTGAATCAGAAGAAAACTCCGGCACAACCTTCTTCTTTACTCTGGCCCCACAAGCTACCATCTAGCCTTGCTTTAGTAGATAAAATGGTGGCAACTCACGACATCAACAATCATTATTTGTTTTTGAGGTTTCTCGATGGCACCCACCCAGAAATCCCGCTATCGTTTAGACACCAGACCCAGCCATTTGTAGATTTCAACCCCGTCAAAACGTCACCTACAAAACAAGTCAACTCAACAGCAGAGTAATCTTCTCGCGCGATCACTTCACCATCATGAACTTCGATAAGAGTATCAGGTATCCATCCCTCTCGACCATCTTTGGCTGTTGCCCAAATCCATGTATATCCGTCCCAAATATCCGTTCGACCAGAAAGAACCACGGTCTCACCAGCTCTAAGCACGATAGGATCGTCGTAGCTTGCTTCATGGGTCGTAAGAACAATGAGCTGTTGAGACAAAAAAACGAAACCTTCCAAGTTGTCTTAATTAACACTGCAGGACACAGTAAAATGGATACTTGTACTTAGGGCCTGCCCCTAACTAAGTCCATCGGGCTTAGGTCCACCTGTTGCCCAATCGAGCAGTTCAACGTTATGGACAACCGGGATATCCGTACCGCCGGAAATCTGGCACTGACAGCCAATATTTCCAGTCGAGATAATGTCTGGTGTGAGAGATTCAATATTTTGTATCTTGCGGTCCCGGAGTTTACCCGCGAGTTCGGGTTGCATAATGTTGTAAGTTCCGGCTGAGCCACAACAGAGATGCCCTTCGGGCACATCCCGGACCTCAAATCCTACTTTTACTAAAAGCTCTTTCGGCTGTTTGGTTATTTTTTGACCGTGCTGGATGGAGCAAGGCGCGTGATAAGCAACAATCTTCGCGGGTTGGTCTTCAGTTCTGTCCTGATCAACTTCAAGCCCACCGATCTCACTTAGGTACTCCGTTATATCCCGAGCCAGAGATGAAACCCTGAACGCCTTGCCTGACCACTCGGGATTATTACGCAGCATAAACCCATAATCCTTCACCGTAGTGCCACAGCCAGAAGCATTGGTGATAATAGCATCCAGCCCCTCGCCTTCAATTTCATTGATCCAACCTGTAATGGCCGTTTTCACCTGGTGATCTGCAGCCTGTTCCTTGCCCATGTGGTGCACCAGAGATCCGCAACAACCAACACCCTTTGCGATGACTACTTCTATACCCAGACGCGTAAGCAGGCGCACGGTGGCCTCATTTATAGAAGGAGCGAGTACAGTTTGTGCACAACCAGAGAGAAGAGCGACACGTCCGCGCTTCTTCCCTTGAGCCACAAAGGTCTGTGGCTGATCGACAACACTGGCCGCAGGCATGGTTTTCGGCGCGAGATCAATAAGGGCGCGCAGACGGCCTGTTAGAAAACCACGAACGATTGGTGCGGATAAAGAAGCTACATTTAATGCCGCCCGGAACCAGAAAGGACGGGGAATGACAAAACTGAGCAGATTACGCAACAAACGCTCGAACAGTGGACGCGCATAGGTCCCTTCAACGTGGTTTCTCGCATGATCAACCAGATGCATGTAGTTCACCCCGGACGGGCAGGTTGTCATACAGGATAGACATGACAGGCAACGATCCAGATGCTTGGTGACCTCTTGCGTTGCGTCCTCATCCCCCTCGAGCATGCCCTTGATCAGATAAATCCGCCCGCGAGGGCTATCCAGTTCATCCCCAAGCAGCACATAGGTCGGGCAGGTTGCCGTGCAAAATCCACAGTGTACGCACTTACGAAGAATATCCTCGGCTTCTGCTATATTTGGATCGGCCAGTTGGGCGAGTGAAAAGTTGGTTTGCATGTCTCGCTCCTACATATCGCCAAAGAGGCGACCGGGGTTGAGAATAGCCTTGGGATCAAAATTTTCTTTAATCCTGCCCATAAGCATGTGTTCCCCAGTGCCAAGTGGATGACTTGGAATATTGCGATCAGCGGTGCCTTCCGGTGAAGAAAGGAGCGTGACGTGTCCAGTAAGCCCCCCTATAGCGCTACGAAGTTCAGCGGCATTATCACCACCAGGAAGTGACAGCCAAATCAACCCGCCACCCCAATCGTAAAAATATCTGGCATCCTCACCAAGATTTAAGCTATCAACATAAGCACTTCCGGATTTAGGAGGAACAGAGATGCGCCAGACGGAATGTTCAGTGTTGCCAGCCAGCGGCATGCCATCTCGGAGAGATCTCCATAATCTACGGCTGCTTTCGATATCAAGAAGTTCCCCGCTATCGAAATCTTTGAGCAAGGTTTTTAGTTTTTCTGCGCGATAACTCACTGACGGGCCATGACCTTCAAGGCGCAGGGCCGTTATGGCTTGGTTTGAATTAAGCTCACCCATCGTAGAGGCGAGGACTTGGGGGATATGCGCGGCAGATGAGATTTCACAAGAAGAGTTCAAAGCTTGCTTCATAGCCTCCAGTGCCTGAGGCTCCGTTAAACCGTGAAGCAAATAGCTCTTTTCTTCATGTGGGGCAGGCAGAAC
>CAJXWA010000205.1 GCA_913062525.1 uncultured Alphaproteobacteria bacterium
GCCCGGACGGCCACCCTTTAGAGAGGCTGCATGTTTATCCGTATCAAGGCCATGTCCCGCAGCTTCAACACCAATGATATCGATGCCATCATCGTCAAGGAAAGGATGGAACAAGCCCATGGCGTTCGATCCACCACCAATGCAGGCAAGCAGGGTATCGGGCAGGCGGCCTTCGGCTTCCATTATTTGGCGGCGAACTTCTTCGCCAATCACATTTTGGAAATCACGAACAAGTGTGGGGTAGGGATGCGGTCCAGCCACAGTTCCAATGATGTAGAACGTATCTTCAACATTGGTTACCCAGTCACGTAACGCTTCGTTCATGGCGTCTTTCAATGTGCGAGAGCCGGATACAACAGGAATAACCTCGGCGCCCATAAGCTTCATGCGGAAGACATTGGGTTTTTGCCGTTCAATATCGACCTCACCCATGTAAATGGTGCAGGGAAGTCCAAAACGGGCAGCAACAGTTGCAGTTGCAACGCCATGCTGACCTGCGCCAGTTTCAGCGATGATCCGCTTTTTCCCCATGCGCATAGCGAGCAGAATCTGACCCATGCAGTTGTTAATTTTATGCGCGCCGGTGTGGTTCAAATCTTCGCGTTTGAGGTAAATCTTGGCACCGCCAAAATGTTCGGTCAGACGTTCCGCAAAATAAAGCGGACTTTCGCGTCCCACATAATGCTTGAGGAGACTTTTAAGCTCTGCATCAAATTCAGGATCTTTTTTGGCAGCTTCATAAGCCTCATCAAGTTCCAAAATAAGCGGCATAAGGGTTTCAGCAACAAATTGTCCGCCGAATTTGCCAAAATGACCCGTATCATCGGGGCCAGAGCGATATGTGTTCACTTGTTTCATTGAATACTTCTTCTCAAGCGTCAGGTTTATATTTCATGGACTGTTTTCAAAAAGCGAGAAATTTCGGCCACATCTTTGTGTCCCGGCGAAATCTCCACACCTGAGGAAGTGTCCACACAAGGAGCGCCACTGATCGTAACCGCTTCTTGCACATTATTGGCGTCCAATCCTCCAGCCAGCATCCATGGCAAGTTAAAGGACATATTTGTTAGCATGCGCCAGTCGAAAACAAGACCGTTCCCACCGGGAAGTGCATCCTTCATGGTTTTAGGGGCTTTCGCATCAAACAGCAACATGTCAGCGACGTTTTCATAGTCTTTTGCAGCCTGTAAATCAGCTTTTTCTGCAATTTTCAACGCTTTCATCACCGGTATGGAATATTGTGCCTTAATAGACGCGATCCGCTCAGGGTTTTCGTTCCCGTGAAGTTGGAGCAAATCAAGCTTAACAGCCCCCAAAACAGAGGCAAGAAGCGCGTCATCAGGATCAACAAACAACCCCACGATTTTAACAGAACTGGGAACATCTTGAGCCAGTTTTGCCGCCTCTTCTGGTGTGACAGCCCGCGGGCTTGCCGCAAAAAACACAAGACCGATATAGGCCGCGCCGCCGTCAACCGCCGCAGTTACAGATGCCGCGTCACTAAGTCCGCAAATTTTTGCAAGTGTTTTGTTTTGTGTTTTGCCATGTGTTTTTACCATCAAGACAAACCTGCGATAATATCAGTAGCCGCAGCCGCGGGGTTGGATGCCCCAGTGATAGGACGGCCAATGACCAGATAATCAGCGCCATCTTGCAGGGCTTCGATGGGTGTTTTGACCCGTTTTTGATCGCCATGATCGGAACCTGCGGGGCGAATTCCCGGAACCACCAATTTGAAATCAGGACCGCATTCCCGGCGAATAGCGGCAATCTCTAACGGACTGCAAATGGCGCCAGTCGCACCGTTTGCCTGCGCCAATGCCGCAAGGCGCAAAACTTGATCTTGGGTGTCTGCAGATACGCCGATTGCGTTCAAATCGGCATCGTCCATGCTGGTGAGTACCGTTACAGCCAAAATCCACGGGGCCACTTCAAACTCGCTGGCCGCGTCGCTTGCTGCCCGGATCATGGCGGGGCCGCCGCTTGCGTGAATTGTCATCATATTGGGGGACATGGCTTTGGTGGCCGATCGGACCGCGCCTGCTACCGTATTTGGGATGTCATGAAACTTCAAATCGAGAAATAGCGGCGTTGTTTTGCCAACTACATCAAGGATTCCGCTAGGACCGTGGGCCGTGAAGAACTCTTTGCCCAGCTTGATGCCACCTGAAATACTGCCAAGCTCCGCTCCAAGCCCTTTGGCAACGCCCAAATCGTTCTTATCGATGGCCGTGAAAACCGGATTTTGCGGAACTTGTCTCATATGCGCGGCCCAAAATTAAAGAGGTTTCAAAGAAAAACAGTGGATAATAGCGTTTTTGACATGAAAGTGAAGTGATAGAAGCGGATAATGTCATAATTTGGAATTATAAATAATATTCTACTCTTTATAGCCCTCGGAGATGAGATGTTTATCTAATTGATCAAAAAGTTTAGGTGAAAAACGCTCTTTTAGCGGCTCAAACACTTCAAATCGGTCCATACGGAAATGCCGAAAATCATTACGAAGATCACACCAGGCGGCCAAAAGCTGAATATCTTCAAAGAAAACAATCATAAGGGGGCTCAACACACGTTCCGTAAGGGTGCCATCCGGCGTGCGGTAGCTGGTTTTTGATTTTACCTGATCACGAATTGCCTGCCGCACTTTGGGCATTGAGACGTGAATGGGCGTCTTTAATTCGCGTTTTGGGATAACATGACGAATGGACTTGGTTAGGGCCTGCCTGTCGTTGGGCAGAACGGCCCCAATTTTTGATAAAACATCTTCTGCGGCCCGTTGGATGGCGACATCGCCATTAGCCCGCACCCACTCAACCCCCAACATAACCGCGTCAATTTCCTCTTCTGAGAACATAAGCGGCGGCAGATCATATCCCTTCTCGAAAATATATCCGGTGCCCCGCTCTCCGCGAATGGGAACGTGATTGCTCATCAGATCCTGAATGTCGCGGTAAATCGTCCGAGGGGAGACTTCTAATTCTTCTGCAATTTCATGGGCGGTTAGCACCGTTTTCTGGCGCTGCATGATCTGAATAATCTGAAATAACCTGTCCGCCCGCCGCATGGAAAAAACCCGTCCCAAAAAATTTGTGATGACTACTGACAGTATGCTGTCAGTAGGGGGTTGCTATCAAGGGGAATAAGGAATTTTCATAAGGATTAGGCAATGTCTTCAGCGATCAAAATTTACCAATTTCCCCCCGTACTTAATATGCAACCGAGCTCCTTTGGGTTGAAGCTTGAAACGTGGTTGCGTATGTCGGGGCTGGATTATGATGTGGAATTTACGGTTCGGAAGATGGGGCCCAAGGGCAAAATCCCTTATGTGAGTTTTGATGGCCGGGAAATGGGCGATACAGAGCTGATAATTGATGCGCTTTCCGCCCGCTTTTCAGTGGATATTGATGCCGGATTAAGTGATGAGCAAAAGGCCCACAGTACTCTTTTGCGCCGCTTAACGGAAGAGCATCTCTATTTTGCGGTTGTGTATTCGCGGTGGGTTGATCCAGATGGTTGGAAGACTTTTAAAGGTCGGATGTTTGGGGAGGTGCCACTCCTCCTTCGCGGGATGATTTCAAAGAAATTGAGAAAACAAGTGGCGGGAACGCTGCATGCCCAAGGAATTGGCCGTCATAGCGCGGCAGAAGTATCTGCCAAAGCCCGTGCAGATCTACAAGCTCTCTCTAAGATGCTCGGTGATAAGGCATATTTCCTAGGATCTAAGGCAACATCTGTGGATGCGTCCGTTTACGGACTTTTGGCTAACATCTATTTTCAAGAAGATGCAAATGCCTTGCAGGGAATTTTGAAGAATTTTGCGAATTTGACGCGCTATTGCGATCGGATTAAAGCGGAATTCTGGTCAGATGCACAATTGGGCGGCGGAGAAGAGGGGTGTTTTCGTGTTTCCGCGCAAGTGTCGGCACTCCAGACTAGCCAGTTGAAGAGTGCTTAGTGTCTGCAATTTGTAAAAGATGATCTGAGCCATTGGCCGGATTTTCTGAGCGAGTGGCGCGGTCTTGTTCAAGACGCGCCACTTCCCTTTTCAGGCGAAGAACTTCTTGTTTGCCGGCCCTATTTTCCCTGCGGGCTTTACCATCGCTGATCCATGTGCGGACAGATCCTAGCAAAATTCCTAAGAACCCCCCTCCCAATACCAATGCGAAGAGGGGAACCTCTATGACGAATGGGAGTGGGTACAATGAAAAGGTAACGGGGCCTTTGTTGCCAATACTCAAGGTAATAATAGCAATTGCCAAGACGGCGATAAAAACCCAAGAAATGATTTTCACGGTAAATCCTTAAGAATGAATACGGTTATCAGTCGTCTGCATTTAGGCGCTCACGCAGCTCTTTACCGCATTTAAAGTAGGGAACAAATTTCTTATCGACCTGTACCGCTTCGCCTGTGCGAGGGTTGCGACCAACACGGGCGGCGCGTTCTTTGATTGAAAAGGCGCCAAAACCACGGAGTTCAACCCGGTCGCCGCGCGACATAGCACTGGATATTTCATCAAAAATCGTGGTTACAATACGTTCTACATCACGCAAAAATAGATGTGGGTTTTTTTCTGCGAGTAGTGCAATAAGCTCCGACTTGTTCATTCCAAGATGCCCCCAATGATTTATTAGATTGCCGCGGTCAATCCATGTTTAGTTAAATTCATTTTAGTTAGGGTGCCAAAGGGAGACCAGTCCGTCAAGTGTAAGTCTTTCAGATATAACGCTTTTCCCAAACATTCCTTGTAAAAGCTCTCCCAGTACGCCTTTTGGAGTACTATAATCGGCTGTTATTAGGGGAAGAGAGGCGGAAATCTGCCGATCTGATTCTAGCCAGACGCGTGCCTCTAACAATCCGCCGAGCTCATCCACGAGGCCAGCCTGCAAAGCTGTCTTGCCAATAAGCACCCGTCCATCAGCAATTTCAGCAGCCTCAAGTCTCGAGAGGGGACGGCGATTTGCCACTAAATCAACAAACCATTCATGGGTTTGGGTCACCATATCTTGAAGATTTTGACGGCCACCAACTGATATTGGTTTGAACGGGGAGGGCTCCCCTTTCAGCTTACCAGAGGTAATAGCATCGGCCTTCACACCGAGCGTTTCCATAAGGCTTGAAAACTCGGTTAGTTGGACAATAACGCCGATAGAGCCTGTGATGGAGCTTTCACCAGCAAAAATACGGTCACCAGCGAGGGCAGTTAGATATCCGCCCGATGCGCCAATTGTACCAATAACAGCGACAACCGGTTTTTTCTCGGCCACGCGGCGCAATGCTTTGAATAAGCGTTCGCTGCCATAAGTGGAGCCACCGGGACTGTTGATGTAGACCAGCAGAGCTTTGGCCTGATCGTCTTTGAGAATTTTGTTAATTGCGACTTGCCGTCGTTCATTTTCCACGATGACATTATCAACATTTAGACGCGCCACATGGTCTTGGGTGTTTGAGGGGCCAAATTTTGCAAACAGTAGTCCCATTGTAATGACGGCAACAACGACAGTGCTTGCGCGCCAAAAAAACAGGCGCCGTTTCAAACGGCGCCTGTCTAATATAGTTTCGGTATCAATGGACATGGTGTTCTCCAATAGGGTTACAGGTCATGTTCATTAATCCGATACGTCTGGTTTTAGCTATCTGTGTCTTCAGCTTTGCGCATTGCAGCACCGAGGATGTCGCCAAGTGAAGCGCCTGCGTCTGAAGAGCCGTATTGTGCAACGGCTTCTTTTTCTTCAGCAACTTCTTTCAATTTAACAGACAATGACACTTTACGGGTCTTGTTGTCGATAGAAGTGATTTTTGCGTCAATCTTGTCGCCAACCGCAAAACGGTCAGAACGTTGTTCGGCACGGTCACGGCTTAGATCACCCTTACGGATGAAGCCTGTAACACCTTCAGCAACTTCTACATCAAGGCCGGCTTCCTGAACTGCAGTAACGGTACAAGTAACAACCGCTCCTTTTTTCATTTCAGCTGCGCCCGCAAATGGATCTTCGCTCA
>CAJXWA010000206.1 GCA_913062525.1 uncultured Alphaproteobacteria bacterium
TAGAGGCGTAAAGACACAGACCTAGTAATGTTGTTGCAATCACCGTGCTTTTCTTAATCTTTGTCATAACTTTACACCACCTTTACATAAAACTTTATCGTATCAGGCTTCAGATTAATTCATTAGGTCAAATTTACAATATGAATCATAAGAAAGGCATAATATGTAAGCAGGAATATTATAAAGATTAACCCCTAATGATTGGGGCTTTTAACCACCCCAAAAAGGAGTGTTCAGAATAACTCAACTGAAGTTCATCTTCATAAGTTATGAAATGACCACTTTCACTAGCATATTGGACCTTGGAAATCGGAATAAGGCTTTCCTTTAATAGGTGAGGATCAATAAGCGGACGTGATCCCAATAAAATACCTGCCCCAGCTTCTGCGGCTGCTAGTGCTACCATAAAGGTGTCAAAACGGTGGATTTGGCGAATAGGGGTCTGGGTGCCAGCTTTTTCAAACCACTGTGTCCACATTTCTCTCCCGCCCACAACACTCAGTAGAGGCAGCTGTTCCCAAATTTTTGCTGTGGAGTATTGCCCATATGTCTCTGCGGAAACGACAGGGACCAGATATTCTTGCGTAAGGCGGTGTGCTTTTCGTCCGGAAAATTGTCCGTTACCGAAATGGATTTGCAGGTTAGCAGGATCCTGACTGTAGTCTGCAGGTAGATGGACGGTTCTTACGTCCAAATTAAGATTTGGCATCGCTGCAGAGAGATTGCGAAGTCGGGGAACTAGCCAAAGAGAGGCAAAAGACGCGGGGCTCTGAATAGTTAGAGTTTGATTAGCCGTTGAGCCAAAGAGTTCACCTGTACTTCGAGATAACGTTCCAAAGGCGGATTGTACATGGGGAAGAAATGCGGCACCTGCTGCTGTGATTGTCACTCCTCTTTGTTTTCGTTCAAAAAGTTTTTCGCCCAGTTCATGCTCTAGAAGTTTTATTTGCTGACTAACCGCTGCTTGAGAAAGGCCTAGCTCTTTTGCAGCCTCTGTGAAGTTTGTTCTTCGCGCAGCGGCTTCAAAAGTACGGAGCCAAGGTAGATAAGATAGATTTTGAGAATTATTTGACATAAGTAAAGTTATACCAAAGTCTAAAAAATGATAATTTTATAGAGGTCATTACTTATTGTATAGTCCCATTCAATATATTTCGTGAATAAAGGTCCAAGTGATGAAAATATTGAATGCTGTCGCTCAAGAAGGTGGCAAAATTGTTAAGCTCGTCTGGGATACAGGGCAGGTCGCCCGATTTCACGCCATTTGGCTGCGAGATAATGCGTTGGATAGTGACACAAGAAGTTCTGTAAATGGGCAGCGGCTTATTACGGTTCAGGATATTCCCGAAGATATCTGTATTGCAGCAGTTAGCATATTGGACACCGACGAATTAATGCTGACAATGGCCCCAGAGATGAAAGAAATTTTCTTCCCAAGTGAATGGTTATTAGAAAACGCATATGATGTTGGACGCTCACTGGATACAGAAATTATCTCTAAAGCTGTTGAGACGTGGGATGCAAATTTTCAAAACCATATGCCAACAGCGACTTGGCAAGATGTTTCATGTTCTGACACCTCTTTATTGAACTGGCTTGATGCCGTTCGTAAATATGGGTTTGCTGTCTTAACCGGGATCTCAGACCAATCGGGAGCCTTGTGCGAGGTGGCCGAAAAATTTGGCTACGTCCGTGAAACTAATTATGGGCGCTGGTTCGAGGTTCGATCTGAGGTCAATCCACAGAACTTAGCATACACGAACTTGGGTTTGCAGGCTCATACGGATAACCCGTACAGAGAGCCAGTTCCAACGCTTCAACTACTTTCCTGCCTGGAAAATACGGTAAAGGGCGGGGAATCAATTGTTGTGGATGGTTTCAAAGTCGCAGAAACCATTAAAGAAAAGGCACCTGAGGCTTTTGATCTTCTTACGAAATACAGTTTTAATTTTGAATATACTGGTGCAGAAGATGTGTGTTTGCGGGCAACGCGGCCGACAATTGAACTCACGCCTGAGGGTGAGATAAAATCAGTCAGTTTTAACAATCGTTCAAGCGCGCCCATTCAAACAGTTCCGTTCGAGCATATGGAAGATTTCTACGCTGCATACCGGCTGTTTGGAGAGCTAGTAGAAGATCCTGCAATGCAAGTTAGCTTTAAACTCTCTCCAGGAGAGTTGTTTATTGTCGATAACACGAGGGTGATGCATGCGAGGAAAGCTTTTTCCGGCAGTGGTAATAGATGGTTGCAGGGATGCTACGCAGATAAAGACGGCCTACTCTCTACCCTCTCAATATTGGAAGCTGGCCGGACAGGTGAGGTGTAATTATGGCTGATACAGAATTGAATAAATCGAACATCGTTGCTTTTTTGGCAGACATATTTGAACGTCGCGGCGCTGAAAGCTATCTAGGTGAAGATGTCACTATGGCAGAACATATGCTTCAAGGCGCGCGTCTTGCTGAAAAAGCTGGGGCCTCTAATGAGCTAATCGTTGCGGCGTTGCTGCACGATATTGGCCATTATACGAGCGAATTTGGTGTCTACTCGCCAGAGGATACCAAGGATAATTATCACGATGCCGCTGGGGGGCGGGTCCTAAAAGGATTTTTCCCTGAAATTGTTACCCAGTGTGTTGCCCTTCATGTGGCCGCCAAACGCTATCTTTGTGCTGTTAATCCGGCCTATTTCGAAACCCTTTCAGAGGCGTCAGTTCATTCGTTGTCTCTACAAGGAGGGGCCATGACATCAGATGAGGTCCATAACTTTGAACAGCAGCCGTTTTATAAAGAAGCGGCGAGGGTCCGTGTTTGGGATGACGAGGGGAAAGTTGCCGGCGTAAAAACCAAATCATTTGGTGATTATAAAGAGCTTCTCCAAAGCGTTATCGACGAATAAAAGGTTCGATAAATAAGCAGGTTCTTCAGCAAATTTTCAAAGAACCTGCCTTCAATCCAGAAGCTTGTCGTATCATTCAGCAGAAAATCGCGTTGCTTTTGTCGTCGATGGACGCATACGGAATCGAATCACGTCATAACACCAGTTGAAAACAATGGCGTAGAGGAGAAAGAAAATAACAGCTCCGAGGTCCATCATGAGGATAGTGAAGAAGTTTTCCTGAAGAATGTACATCATGACCTGGAATGATAGGATAATCATACCTGCTTCGAACCCTAGTCCATGGAGGATGCGTGTGCGAAATCCCCGCGCCATACGGTCATCGCCTAAGAGCGCGTCATAGCCCCAATTATACGTAAAATTCCAAGTCATCGCTATGACCGAAAGAAGAATACTCAAGCCTGCTAACGTGGATGCACCCTGTCCCGTGGCGAACATGGCTATTGGGATAAATGTAATGATGGCAAAGATCTCAAAAAGGACCATGTGAACAACACGTTCGAGAATAGACATATTTATTTCCTGTAATGGGTGCTGTCTGTCTTGTAATCAATAAAAGTGATGGTAGGAAATCAATAACTATCGATTATTGTGATATGTTGAGCTTTGCTACCGAACGGGAGGCGCGCATTGTACAATTTAGAACACCTTCGAATGCTGGTTGAGACTGTAGAGGCAGGTTCTTTCTCCGCCTGCGCGCGAAAAATGGGGAAAGTTCAGTCAGCTGTCAGCCAAGGGATCGCATCTCTTGAGGTGGATTTAGATGTTGAGTTGTTCAGTCGGACAACGCGGAAGCCGACGCTGACCGTAGATGGGGCTCGTGTTCTCCAATTCGCACGATCCATACTCAGGCAGGTCGAGGATCTTAATGCGGCCGCTCACGCCATACATAGAGGCGAAGAGGCGCTGGTCCGGATTGCGTTGGATAACTCATTGGCATTGCCGCGTTTAACGGAAATCTGCAGTGGGTTCAGCGAAAAATTCCCAACAACAATTCTGGAGCTGTATTCTGTAGCGACTTTCGATATCGGCCAGCTTATTAAGTCAGGGCGCGCCGATTTGGGAATCGCGTATATCATGAACGATTTCGATAAAGAGATTGAACAGTGTTTTATCGGTAACCTTCGCTTTGTCTCCGTTTGTTCTGCTAATCACCCGCTGGCAAAGATGACACAGATCTCAATGAGCGATCTGATTCCTTATCGGCAGATATTATCGCGAGGGCAGGATGAGGCTGAAGTCACCACTTTTCTCAAATTCTCAACTCAAGCTTGGTATGCAAATGATATTCACACAGTGAGATCCATGGTTTCAAAAGGACAGGGTTGGTCTTATGTCCCTGCATATTTTGCAGATGATTGGATTACTGCTGGGGATGTTGTTCAAATGCAGATGAGCTTTGATCACAAGCCTTGGAATATGGGGATCGATTTGTTGGCGCCCAAAGGAGAATTGAAAGGTCCTGCCACCCGTTGGGTTTTTGACGAGTTGAAATCTTTGCTTGGGTAATAAAGGGGCAGCTGCGGCCGTGTTTAGGGCTTGAAAACATCCCCAAACGAATAAAGGGTTCCAACATTTCTGTTGAAACCCTTTTGAATTCTGGTGCCGCCACCAAGAGTCGAACTCGGGACCTGATGATTACAAATCAACTGCTCTACCAACTGAGCTATAGCGGCATCGTGGGGCGCAAACTAACAGCAGAATGAAATTCGGCAAGTAAAAAATTCAAAAAAATGAAACTTTTTTTAAATTCGGCAGTTTTCCTACTGTTTCCCCAACCTTCGAGCCATCTCGTAGAAGGCAATTGCGGCGGCATTTGAGACATTTAGGCTTTCGATTTGACTACTTATCGGAAGCTTACCCATCAAGTCGCATTTTTCTGCAGTGAGACGTCTAAGGCCTTTTCCTTCTGAGCCGAGAATGAGGGCAACCTTCGCCGCCCCTTTTACGGCATCGTCTAATTCCTGTTCGGCAGATCCATCCATTCCAATTCTCCAGAAACCAAACTCTTCAAGTTTGTCTAGAGCCCGTGCAAGATTATTCACACGAATGAGCGGGACGGTCTCTACTGCGCCCGATGCAGACCTGGCAAGAACACCTGTGATAGGCGGTGAGTGCCGATCGGGGATAATGACTGCAGAAATACCAAACGCTGCAGCAGACCGTAGGATGGCGCCGACATTATGAGGGTCGGTCACTTGGTCGAGCACCGCAACTGACGTACTGCTTTGATTCTCTGTCAGTTTTGGAATGTCTTCAATGTCATAGGCATGAAGAGGGTTAGCTTGCAAAGCGATCCCTTGATGAATCGCATTCTCTGGCAGCAATGCGTGAAGCTGATCTGGGGGAACTATCTCAATAGATCCAAATGAATTAATAATATCCCGCGCTTCATCATCAAGATTCTGAGATTTGGATTTTGACAAAACCAATCTCTTAATCTTTCTTTTTGGGTTCTGAAGAGCGGCCATTACGGCATGATCCCCGTAAAGCCAGTTATCCCTTGCGGAAAAATCGGCATCACTTTGGGGACTTTTAGACCGGGTTTGTCCCGTTTTTCGGGCTCCGGAAAAAAAATTTGATTTTTGGCCTTTTGGCGGCTTGCGTGTTGACATAGGCTCGCTTATATTGCGCTTCGCTTCAGACGACAAGTCGGCATTTGCCTGATGGTTTGAAAAAATTGAATTAAATTGATTTTTTTAGGTTGACTTTATCGTCGAAATTTCGATTATGCCGCATCACTTAGCGGCAACGTCGCGAAGTGAATGTGGTGTCGGAGGGATGCCTGAGCGGTTAAAAGGGGCGGACTGTAAATCCGCTGGCTATGCCTACGTTGGTTCAAATCCAACTCCCTCCACCACACACCTGACTTAATAGTCGGGTGAGAAGTAGATACGGAAATTATGCGGGTGTAGCTCAATGGTAGAGCAGAAGCCTTCCAAGCTTACGACGAGGGTCCGATTCCCTTCACCCGCTCCAAAGCGCCGGTCAGCGCTCTATAAATAGGACTAAGAGAATTTGTTGATACTGAAAGCAGGCTTTCGGTATCTTTGGGCTGTGTGAATTTGATAATTTCAGGACGACGAGATTATGGGTAAAGA
>CAJXWA010000207.1 GCA_913062525.1 uncultured Alphaproteobacteria bacterium
GCGATCTGATATATGTTCAACAACCCCCAAGTCATGCGAGATAAAGAGATACGTGAGGTCTAATTCGGCACGAAGCTGCATGAACAGGTTCAGGACTTGCGCTTGAATTGAGACATCGAGAGCGGCAACGGCTTCATCGCAGACAATGAAATCAGGCTGTACCGCTAACGCACGGGCAATGCCGATCCGTTGACGTTGACCACCCGAGAATTGATGTGGGTAGCGTTGTTTGAAGTCAGGATCCAAGCCACAGCGCAGCATGACGTCATCAAGATAGGCATCTAGCCCAGATGAAGAGACCAGTTTGTGATATAGCGGGGCCTCTCCCAATATATCCTTTACCCGGAGGCGTGGATTAAGGGAAGCAAAGGGATCTTGGAAAATCATCTGAATTTTAAGAGCCGTTCTTCTGGCATCTTCAGATGACTGGTTGGCAACATTCTGCCCCTCATAGAATATATCACCGGATGTCTGCGGTAGGATGCCAGCTACCATACGGCCAAGTGTTGATTTTCCACACCCAGACTCGCCTACAAGACTGACAACCTCTCCTTTGTTTACAGTGAGAGAGACATTATCGACGGCATGAACAACTTCATCACGCAGGTTGGAGCCGAGTTTTTGGGCTATCTTTCCTGCAAAATCGAGCGGTTTCACGAATTTTTTGGTTAGGTTTTGAAGCTGCAAAACCGGCTTTAATTCATTTTGATCAGGCATGGGCCATTGCCTCCTCTACCCGGTGGCAACGGACAAGTCGGCCATCTTCACATTTGGTTATTTTTGGAGAAACCTCACATTGAGGTGCTGCATATTGGCAGCGTTTTTGAAACGGACAACCCTTCGGCAGGTTAAGCAAAGACGGTGTCATGCCGGGTATTTGGGTCAAGGGTTGGCCGCGTTTGTTGCGGCTGGGAACTGAGCCGATTAACCCTTCAGTATAGGGATGTTTGGGATCATCGAGAACGTCATCGATTTTCCCCGTTTCCACCACTTTTCCAGCGTACATAACACAAATATTATCGGCAAGCCCGGCAACAACTGTTAAATCATGAGTGATCCAAACTAGTGATGTGCCTGTTTCTCTGCAGAGCTTTTGTGTTTCAAACAGAATTTGCGCCTGAATGGTTACATCCAGCGCTGTTGTCGGCTCATCCGCTATGATTAAGTCAGGTTTGTTGAGAAGCGCAATAGCGAAGGCAACCCGTTGTCGCATACCGCCAGAGAATTGATGCGGATAAGATTTAAGCCGCTCGTCAGGGGATGGAATGCCAACTTGTCCAAGAGCATCGCGGGCACGGACAAGGGCATCTGCCTTACTAATTTTCTCATGTGCCCGAATGGCTTCAACCATTTGAGTGTCCACACGCAATACCGGGTTTAGTGTCATCATAGGGTCCTGAAACACCATTGAAATGCGCGACCCTCGAATGGCGCGATACTGATTTTCTGAATAGGTTGTGAGATCCTCCCCGTTAAACAGGATCTTACCGCCGGTTACTTTGCCGGGATGATCCACAAGACCTAGAATTGAGAAACCTGTAACCGTTTTACCTGATCCAGACTCGCCTACAAGACCAAGGACTTCACCGCGGTTTACAGTGAAACTCACGTCATCAACAGCGGTGACCACACCTGCTTTTGTAAAAAACTGCGTTTGCAGGTTTTCCACTTGAAGGGTTGGGGAAGAGCTACTCATTTTTGTAACCTCGGGTTCAGGACATCACGCAGCTGGTCACCCACCAGATTAATACTGACAATAGTAATTAGCAGGGCAAGGCCTGGATAAAAGCTGACCCAATAATCGCCGCTTAACATGTAATCAAAGCCGTTTTTAATCAAAAGGCCTAAGGATGGTTCGGTGATGGGGACGCCAATGCCGAGAAATGACAACGTGGCTTCCAGAGAAATAGCATGAGCCACCTGAACAGTTCCCACCACAATCAAGGGCGGTGTACAATTTGGCATTAGATGTTTGAAAACAATCCGTCGGTGGCTGATGGCAAGGCAGGTTGCGGCTTCGATGTATTCTTTTCGGCGTTCAACCAAGGCCGTACTTCGAATTGTTCGGGCGTAATAGGCCCATTGGACAGCCACTAGTGCGATGATGATTTTGTCAATTCCTTGCCCAAGGGCGGAGACAAGGATGAGAGCGATCAGGATTGCGGGAAAGCTCAGCTGTAAATCAGCGATACGCATAATGATCGTGTCAATTTTGCCGCCGAAATACGCCCCGATTAATCCAAGAGACCCTCCGATCACGAGGGCGATAACGGTAGAGATTGCGCCAACAGAAAGGCTTGTTCTAAGTCCGTAAAAAATACCCGATAACAAGTCGCGGCCTTGATCATCCGTGCCCAACCAAAAAGTCATGGTCGCCCCAGAACTGCCGGGGGCTAGTCTGCCATCCATAAAGTCGATTTGGGTCAGGTCGTAGGGATTTTGGGGTGTAATCCACGGCGCAAATATGGCGGCTAGAACCAAGGCTACAAATACAAATAGTCCGGCAACAGCCAATCTTTTTTCTGCAAAATCCTCTACGAACCGGCGAAAGGGGGTGATGGCTTTAGGAGGTGTCGTGGTTACAGTCATTATTTCGACCCCTCTAGGCGAACACGTGGATCAAGTATGGAATAGAGAATATCCACGACGAAATTGATGAGTATAAACATGGTCACCGTCATTAACAGATAAGCTACGACAACAGGCCTATCCAAATTTGAAATGCTATCAATAAGCAGTTTGCCAATACCCGGCCATGCAAAGACGGTTTCTGTAACAACGGCGAATGCAATCACATTGCCAAGTTCCAAGCCCAATACGGTAATCACGGGAATAAGGATATTTTTAAGAACATGCACGCCAACTATTCGGGTGTTGGAAAGGCCCTTAGCACGGGCAAATTTAATGTAATCTTGAAGAAGGACTTCTTTGGTCCCCGACCTTGCTAGCCTGATGACGAGTGAAATTTTAAACAGCGCTAGATTAAGCGCGGGCAGGAACAGGTGCGAAAACCCATCCCAGGTCAAGAAACTCACGGGAACGCCAAAAATATCGACAGTCTCTCCCCGCCCAGAGGCGGGAAGCCATCCAAGTGATACGGAAAATAACATAATGAATATAAGCCCGACCCAGAAGGTCGGAAGACTAAAGCCCAGAATAGAGCCCGTCATAATTGCCTTGCCAATAAAGGTGTCATCCTTTAGGCCCGCATACATACCAAGAGGGACCCCCAGTATGATCGCAAAACCAACTGCAAGGAAGGCCAGCTCTAGCGTTGCAGGCAAACGGGTTGCAATGATTTCAAGCGCCGGAATGTTATGAACAAATGAATTGCCAAGATCACCCTGCAAGGCATTTGACATAAAGACCCCATATTGTGCCCACATAGGTTTGTCTAAACCCAGTCTGCGAATGGTCTCTTCCTGCTCTGCAATATCAGCTTCTGGATTGATTAAAATATCAACCGGATTACCGATGGCAAAGACGCCCGCAAAAACAATTACAGACATAACAAAAAGCACTATGACGCTCTGTGATAGGCGCCGAATAGTAAAGGCAAGCACTGTACTCTCCTGTGAAAAAATAACCGGGCTACATAATAGTAGCCCGGTTACCTACAGCTTATTTACTTGAGGAAATGCCTGTGGCGACTGTGTATTGGTCGGCACGTGCTTTGTAGCTAAGACCCTTACGGTGAGCCCAGCTTGTGACTTCGTAGTGAAGTGGCAAGATCGAGTAATCTTCCATTGCCATTTTACTAGCTGCCTTCAGGATCAATTCCCGTTTGGCATCATCAACTGTGGATAATGCAGACAGGATTTTCTTATCTAGTTCAGCATTGCTATAGCGACCACGGTTTGTACCGCCAAGGCCAGTTTCCTTGCTTCGTGTACCAACAAGTGCGCGAAGTGGGTTTGACATTTCGCCTGTACCTGCGCCCCAACCGGCAAGATAGATCGAAAACTCATACTTATTACGAGTTTTGAAGAAAACGCTCTTCGTCATAGCATTGACCGTTGTTTTGACGCCAATGCGTGTGAACATTTGCGCAATAACCTGGGCTACCTTCGCGTCGTTGATATACCGATCATTCGGTGTGCCAAGAACGAGTTCAAACCCATTTGGATATCCAGCTTCAGCAAGAAGTTTCTTTGCGCCTTCTGGATCATACGCTTCTGGTGCAGCACCTGGATTGGTGCCAAAGAAACCTTGCGGTAACAATTCGCCAGCAGCTACAGCAACGCCGCCCATGATTTTAGAGACAATTGCTTCGCGATTGATGGCTTTGGAGAGTGCTTGACGGACACGAACATCAAGGAATGGGTTCTTTTCGCATTCTTTTGATGCACAAGGGCCTTCGCCTTCGTATTTACCAGCAGGAGAGCCTGTGCCTTTAACACCGTTTGATGATGGGCCAAACTGATCCATATGCAGATAAATCACACGGTTTGAGAGGCCTTGAGCCACGTCAAATTTTGGATTGGTTAGAAGTTTTGCAAGATCCTGTGTTGGTGGTGCGGCAATAAAATCAACGTCACCTGCAAGTAAGGCTGCCATACGAGCCGCTGCGTTAGTGATTGGTTTCATAACAACGGAAGTCCACTCAGGCTTCGTTCCCCAATAACCGGCGTTTTGTTCAAGAACAAGACGGTCGCCTTTTACAAATTCTTTTAATTTGAAAGGACCTGTGCCGATCGCTGCTTTTCCACTGTTGAAATCAACAGTATTTGGAAAATTAGCAATCCCGCAATTTTCTTTGTCATACTTGATGTCGCCTTTGATGCCATTTGCTGTGGCGGAGATAACACCCCAGTTTGAGAAGTATGTGGGTAACAGCGGTGTTGCAACAGAGGTATGAACAATCAATGTGTGATCGTTAGGGGCTTCAAAACCAGAAATGGCTTTGGTAAAACTTGTAAAGTTTGATGGGCTGTTTGGGACATTTGGAATCCGGCATGCAGAATAAATAACGTCACGCGCCGTAAAAGCTGATCCATCTTGGAACTTAACACCTTCGCGAAGTTTAAATTCCCAAGTTGTCTCGCCAGTTGGCTTCCATGATGTGGCCAGTAGCGGGCCAAGGTTTTGTTTTTCATCTTGATCAACAAGTGATTCAAACATATGGCGGCGCAGAGCGTTATTTGGGCCAAGGTTATGGTAATGAGGATCAATGGCGCTTGGCTCAGATGCCATTCCCATTGTGAGTTTTGAGGCTTGTGCTGCAACGGGCAACGCAAGTGCTACAGCCAAGGCAGAAGCTGCCAGGCCGAGTTTTTGTAGTGTCATTTCAGGCTCCCTGTTAGAGATATCTCTCCCCCACATACATGGAGGTCGTGTAGCTCGTGTTTTTTTGGTCATTTTTGATCAAATGACTTAAAGCAAATCTAGACATGTTATGCGTATAAGTATAGTATTTTTTTAAATGTATTCGCTATGCGTATATATAAATACCTGCAAGGATTGAGTAAATATGTCGACGTTCGCTTCTGGTTTGAATTTTCGCCAGTTAGAAATTTTTAATGCCGTGGTGGAAGAGGGGTCGACTACACGTTCTGCGATGCGTCTTGGACTATCGCAACCTGCAGTCAGCCGAAATGTCGCTCAGTTAGAAAAAGATCTTGAATTTGCTTTATTTAACCGCGAGGGCGGGCGCCTAATTCCAACAGAAGCGGCCTTGCGGCTTCATGCTGCAACGAAAAAAGCGTTTGATGGTCTTGAAGATGTTGTCTCCTCTGCTCGGAATAAAGAAAGCATCACGCGTGGACAAATCCATATAGCCGCGGTTCCGAGTTTGAGTATGAGTTTGTTACCACTCGCCCTTGTTGCATTTCTAAAAGACTACCCCGATGTCACAGTTTCAATTGAGACGAGAACAAGTCGAAGTTCTATGGAAATGGTTGCAGACAGACGTGTTGATGCTGCGCTAGTCTCC
>CAJXWA010000208.1 GCA_913062525.1 uncultured Alphaproteobacteria bacterium
GTTCGGATACCCGTGAAGTGCTGATATCAAAGCCGATAACATTAAATTTTCGAGATAACGCTACCGCGAGAGGTAATCCCACATACCCAAGCCCGACAACAGAAATATTAGTGTCGTTGGCAATGGCATCACGGCCTTTTAGAGCGGACGGCGTTACGTTAGAAATCGGCATTGGCATTGGCACCTTCAGCAATTCAGAGTTCTGACTAGGTAGACTTATTCAAGGCCTTTTGTCAATAAAACCGGCTGGCATTAGCTCTCCAAAAAAACATGGAAATCACAGTATTTCTCGTGAAATGGTAATTTACGAGCAATTTTGTTTAAAGAAGGTTCCGAAAACTGCCATCCCGTGCTATAGCGCGCGCAGTATTCCGCCTCCTTTGCCTATAGGACTTAACGTCGATGCTCGCAACTGATCTACAACCTGTTACCCGCGCCCTCATCTCTGTCTCCGATAAAACTGGACTTGTCGAATTTGGCCAAGCCCTCGCCGCCTTGAACGTGGAAATTCTGTCCACTGGCGGAAGTGCCAAAATGCTGGCAGATGCCGGTGTACCGGTCACTGAAGTCGCAGATCACACCAAATTCCCTGAAATGATGGACGGGCGCGTTAAAACCCTGCACCCAATCATCCACGGCGGCATTCTTGCGCTGCGGGATAACCCAAACCATACAGACGCTATGAAAGCGCATAATATCGGGGCCATCGACCTTGTAGTTGTGAACCTGTATCCGTTTGAAGAGACAGTTGCTAAAGGCGCTGATTTTCACACCTGCATCGAAAACATCGATATCGGCGGACCTGCGATGATCCGCTCGGCGGCTAAAAACTACGGCTTCGTAAATGTTGTGGTAGATGCCAGCGATTATCAAAGTGTGATTGACGAATTGCAGTCCAATTCTGGTAAAACCAGCAGTGAGCTTCGCAAAAAACTCGCCGCTAAAGCCTACGCCCGAACAGGGGCTTATGATGCTGCCATCTCCACATGGTATGCAGCACAATTGGGCGATGAATTCCCAGACCGTATGGTTTTTGCCGGAACCCGCCTGCAAACACTTCGCTACGGCGAAAACCCGCACCAAAGCGCTGCCTTCTACGCCAATTCAGAAAGCCGCACAGGTGTTGCAACAGCGACGCAAATTCAAGGAAAAGAACTTTCCTACAACAACTATAACGACACGGATGCAGCGTTTGAATTGGTTGCAGAGTTTGACCCGGCTGTCAGTGGCCCTGTTTGCGCCATCATCAAGCATGCTAATCCTTGCGGTGTGGCCACTGGTGCCACTTTAGCAGAAGCCTACAAAACAGCATTTGCCTGCGATACCACATCAGCCTTTGGCGGGATTATTGCTGCAAACCAAACACTGGACGCTGCAACGGCAGAAGAAATTGTCAAAATCTTCACTGAGGTGATCATTGCTCCCGATGCGACTGACGAAGCGAAAGCCATTATCGCTGCGAAGAAGAACTTGCGCTTGCTTCTAACTGGCGGCCTTCCAAACCCAACCTCCGCTGGGCGGATGGTGAAGTCACTGTCAGGTGGTTATTTGGTGCAGGGACGCGATAACGCGCTAACTGCAGAACCTGAACTGAAAGTGGTGACAAAACGCGCACCAACTGAACAAGAACTGGCTGATCTTCTGTTTGCCTTTACTGTTGGTAAGCATGTGAAATCAAATGCCATCATCTACGTCCGTGATGGCGCAACAGTGGGTGTTGGTGCTGGTCAAATGAGCCGTGTTGACAGCTCTAAAATTGCAGCGGCGAAATCATTGGAAGCGGCGCAAAACGCCGGTGAGAGTGTTGCGTGGGCCAAAGGTTCAGTCGTGGCGTCTGATGCATTCTTCCCGTTTGCTGATGGCCTGCTTGCCGCCGCAGAAGCGGGTGCAACCGCCGTCATCCAGCCTGGTGGTTCTATGCGGGATGATGAAGTCATCGCTGCCGCTGATGAAGCCGGTCTTGCCATGGTCTTCACTGGCATGCGCCATTTCCGCCACTAAGCCTAAACTGCTAAGGATAATAATATGATCATAACAACGACCGGTTCCATTGAGGGAAAATCCATTTCGCACTATCACGGCATTGTTGCTGGCGAAGCGGTTATGGGTGCCAATTTTGTCCGCGATTTTTTTGCTCGCATCCGCGACATCGTTGGCGGTCGATCCGGCTCTTACCAAAAAGTTATTAAAGGCGCACGGAACGACGCCATAGATGATTTGATGGATCAAGCCGCGGAACTTGGCGCCAACGCCATTGTTGGCGTCTCATTTGATACCGAAGTTGTTGGCAGTAGCATGCTGATGGTGATTGCAACAGGTACTGCGGTTACAATCGACTAAGAAATTGGGGAAGGCGTTGTTATGACGCCTTCCCTATTTAGATTTAATCCTCGCGGGGCTCTTTTACAAAACTCATCAAAGCCGCACCAATAATCAACAAGAAAAAGATGACGATCATTGCGGGACGTTGCTGACCGGTAAGGCTTGTCACGATACCGATTAACAGCGGCGCAACAAAGGCCGTTGCTTTGCCGGAAAAGGCAAATAATCCGAAAAATTCACCCACATGATCCACTGGCGACAATCTAGCAACTAATGTACGGCTAGCCGCTTGGGCTGGCCCAAAAAAGAACCCCATAATAAACGAAAATCCCATAAAGACTTTCTCGGCTCCGCTACCCAGCATGGCATCACCCGGCGTTGGCATGGACGCTGGTAAACCAAACAAAACCTCGCCGTGGCTAATGGATAACACACCCACTGATGCCACAGATAATCCAAGCACCGAAATGACGATAGTCGGCTTTGATCCCAACCTATCATCAAGCCATCCCCCAATGAACGACCCTGCAATGGCGAAAACCAAAATCAAAATACCAAATATGCCCAAAGTCGTCGTATCCCAGCCAAACAGACCTGCCGCATAAATGCCAGAGAAGCCGATAAGGGCCAGAATTCCATCGTTATAGAACATCCGAGCGACCAGATACATCAGGATGTTTTTATGGTTTTTCAGTGACTTAAGAGTTTTTAATAGATTGGTGAGGCCCTTTATGATGGCATCCTTTTTACCCATACCAGTGGGTTGGGAATCCGGTGTAAACAACATCATCGGGATCAAGAAAACGATAAACCAGATCCCCGTCATTGGGCCGGTAATCCGGTCGTGCTCATGTAGGGTTTTATCAAGTCCAAACAACGGGGTTTCCGGCATAGAGAATCCCAGCAATATGATAAATAACGCCACAAGACCGCCGATGTATCCCAAACCCCAACCATACCCACTTAGACGGCCCATTTTGCTGGGTGCCGTGAGCGATGGTAACATGGCGTTATTGAAAACAAGGGAAAATTCAATGCTGGCCGTGCCCAGAATAATGGCAGCCAATATCCAGATAACACCATCGGCCTGGTTTGGTGTCGCCCACCACAGCGCAACACTGCCAACGGCACACAAGAATGCAAATGAGATAATCCACGGTTTACGCGGACCGCCCGCATCGGCGATTGAGCCCAAAACAGGGCTCAACAAAGCGATTAGAAGACCGGCAATCGCTTGCGTATATCCCCAATAGGCTTGTCCAGTGACCGGATCACCCATAACTGTAGACGTGAAGTAGGGCGCGAAGATAAAGGTTGTAATGACCGTGAAATAAGGCTGATTTGCCCAATCAAATAGCGCCCACGAAAATTTACCAAGCCGCGAAGCTTCCTGAACTGTACTCATACTTATCCCCCCTGTTTTTAACAGCTTACGCTAAAACAAAGGGAGGAGAAGTAAAAAGAGCAGAATTAACGGACCGCTAGCTGATCATGGATCGGAATTGTCTGTTGGCAAACGCAAGTTTGGAAACATCCACAGTTCCACCCGTTTTGAACTCTTCAATCAACTCTTTTGATCGGCGAATTGAATTGTGATTAACACTTTGCCAGTGATCCAATGCTGCACGCCCTTTGTGACCTTCAGCATCACCAAAAACAGCGTTTGTTAGAGCCCGTTGCTGACCATAAAGATCGTCAATAATAGCTGTAACCGCCAAGCGTTCCCAATGACTTTCAGGTTCAATGCCTTCGGCTGCAAATCGCAACCAATCCAAATTGAGCTCCGCGCCAACTGCGTAATAGACCTCTCCCACTTCTGGGATAGGACGGTTGGACACACGGCCCACTTGCACCACATCAAGAGAGGAGCGAAGCGGTGAGAGGCTGGCAACACGGCGCGCCAAGCCTTCCGGCACATTCACACCTGTCAAATATGTCACCCGTTCCCGGAAGGAGTTTCTGCCGATATCACTCAGCAGTCCCTCTAACTCGTTTTCAAGCTCATGCATGGCAGGTGCCAATTCTGACAATTGAAGCGAGATGTTGATGGGTGATGGTAAATGACGAAGACACCATAACGTGGCCCTGCGAAGCAGCATTTGTGTCGAGTCAATCATGTGGCCTTGAACTTCTGTTGCCACCACATTGTCGAGGCTTTCAATCTCGGTCCACAATTTTTGAAGATCGAAGACCTCCACAACCAGCGCATAAGCCCGAGCAACGTCATCAACACCAACGCCCAATTCTTCAACCATTTGCATAACAAATGTTATTCCGGCGCGGTTTATCAAGCTGTTGACAATAACCGTAGTGATAATTTCTCTACGCAGCCGATGGCCAGCCACATATTTCGAATATTTTTTACGAAGCTGCGGTGGGAAATACTCACTTAACCAGCCATCAAAGAACGTATCGTCAGGCAGGTTTGTCTCTAAAATATCCGTGTATAATGTCATCTTGGCATAGGCAAGTAACACACACATTTCTGGACGTGCCAGTCCTTGATCGGCACTTAAGCGGCTTTCCAACTCTTCCTCATCGGGAAGATCTTCAACCGACCTATTCAAACGTCCCTGCTTTTCAAGCTCCCGCATAAACCGGGTTTGTTCCGCAAAATTGGCGATGCTTTGACGCTGTGCAACGGTTAAGGCTTGTGTTTGAAGGTAGTTATCTTTCAACACATGGTCGCCAACTTCTTCGGTCATATCAACAAGCAAGCGGTCCCGCTGCTTATCTGTCATTTCACCGTCGTCCAGAACAGCCCGAAGCAGAATTTTGATATTCACTTCATGGTCAGAGCAATCCACACCAGCAGAGTTATCAATGGCATCTGTGTTCAGCATGCCGCCGTTGAGGGAATATTCAATCCGGCCCATTTGGGTAACACCGAGATTACCGCCCTCGCCAATAACTTTGGCGCGAACTTCAGTGCCATTAATCCGAATGCCGTCATTGGCACGGTCGCCCGCTGCCGTATGACCCTCAGATGAAGATTTGATATATGTGCCAATACCACCAAACCAAAGTAAATCAACTTCGGCTTTCAAGATCCGCGTAATCAATTCATTTGGCGTGAGCTTCGCATCTTTTATGCCCAAAAGTGTTTTAATCTCTGGGGTTAGTGTGATTGATTTGGCTTTCCTGTCGAAAATGCCGCCACCTTTAGAAATAAGTTTGGTGTTAAAATCTTCCCAAGATGATCTCGGTAACTCAAAGATCCGTTGCCGCTCTTTAAACGTCTTCGCGGCATCCGGCGTTGGATCAATAAAGATATTTCTATGATCAAAGGCCGCCACAAGACAGATATGATTGGACAGCAACATGCCATTTCCGAACACATCACCGGACATGTCGCCAATACCAGCGACCGTAAACTCTTCTTCTTGAATGTTCTTACCAACTTCGCGGAAATGGCGTTTAACAGATTCCCACGCTCCGCGGGCCGTAATGGCCATCTTTTTATGATCATACCCGGCGGCACCGCCGGATGCGAACGCATCACCGAGCCAAAAACCGTATGAAATGGCCACTTCATTGGCAATATCAGAGAATGTGGCGGTTCCTTT
>CAJXWA010000209.1 GCA_913062525.1 uncultured Alphaproteobacteria bacterium
GAAAACAAAGCGGGATAGAGGACTGTGAAACTCTAAAACCGTTGGCTGTGAAATGTCTCCTTCTGGCACAAAGCAGACATCGCCAGAGACGACGTATAACTTCAGCTATGGGGCCGATAACCAGACATTATTTCGGTGGTACCGACATCGTCTGTGCTTCGTTCTTTGCTGCCCGCATCTGCCAAGCTTTGTTCCCGTCTCGTAATGCCGCCAGCGACCGTACCTTGCCCTCCGGCGTCCGTGGTCCGGTAGAAAGCCCGCCATGGTTCCGACACCGGCCGTTTAACAATGCTTTTGCCTGACATGGCGTGCCTTTACGGGTTTTAGCACCGCAAATAATCTTATTTCTCATTTCGTACTCCATGATGAGTGGGCGCGTGGGTGTAACAACTGTCACTAATACGATGACGAGAGGTCTTCAAGCTTCTGCTCAGCCACATACATGCGAATGGCGCGGCGTATATACTCCGACTGATCCAGTCCGCGTGTGAGCCGCATCTCGGTCATACGGTCGATGTCAGTTTGGGAGATGTTAAAGAGGATTTTCTTGTTGAATTTACCGGTCATCTCGATACTCCTTTGCAACGGTCAAATTGACTCAACACCCCCGAAGTTAAGTCGCTCCCCATTTAATAACTTCACATCCAATAAAATGAAGTTATTCCTTACCTCTTTAGAAACACATAAACGTCACTATAATTCACAGCCGATTGTGACGTTTATGTATGCAGCGAATTGCACGCTAAGCAGTTGTTTATATGGAATATTATATACTATTATTATAATTTATACTATTAACTTCACGTTTCATCTGCTACTAGGCACTTACCGGTATCGCCTGCCATTTGACCATTCTCAGCATAGATAATATGCCCCCTGTGAAACGTGAAGTTAATAATCGAACCAGCATCACATCTTCCCAACAGCGATATATACTTCCGTCGGCTTTTTGGATTTTTCGCTGACTTTCATGGTTGATGCGACAACCCCCATTTCCACCAAATCGGCAAGCATTTCGTTACGATCCCGTTTGTTGACGCGTTGGAATTTGCGGGTAACCTGGTGACGGGCGCGGCCAGTCGCACCAGCTTCTGAGATATACTGATAAATTGATTTCACAACACGCTCACGTTCATTATCAGCTAGCTGTTCTGCAAGTTGCCGAGACATGTTGCGAACGCACCACGCTACAATATCGCGCGCCCATTCCACATGATGCAATTTTATTGAAGGAAAAGCCGGGCAGTCAGCTATCGCCCTAACCATCGCGACTTTCATTGTATTTTCAAACAACCGTACCCATAGGTCTGGATAGGGCTCTTGTTTATCGAGCCGCCGATTTTCTTGCTCAGCTTGAACTGTTTTAAAGACCTCTAACGCGTCCGGCTCAATATCGATGTCATACAACACTGGTTTGGTTGCTGACATTTCCCAGTCTTCCACTTTGGGGTTGCGGGGAATGGCGTCATACGCTCTTTTGAGATGATCCGCGATATCTATGGGTGGATCGAATGAAGGGATTTTGTCAAGTAACTCTGGATCAAGCGTTGCGTTTGGGTCTCCTTCAAAAACCAGGAACCGATTAAGGAAACCAGAGCTAACATCATTACTTTGCAGAGGAGGAAAGAATGTACTCGGTGTCGAAGTAGCGTATATGTTTAAAGACGGATACTGAATATCCTCTCGTTCCTGTCTATCCTGCTTATTTATCGCAATTTTGCTGTATTCAGTGCCTCTACTGACTGATCCGGAATCAGAATAGAGTTCCAATAACGTTTTTATAATTGTTGCCTGAAAACCAGACGCATTTCTACCCGTTAGTGCAGCGATATATTTTCCAAATTCATCAAGCATCGCTAGCTGCGCCGGATGTCTAGATACAGCCGTCCGTATCGCCCCAGCTGAAGTGAATTCTCCTCCAGCTGAAAGGTGATCGAGCCCAGCTAAGTTGAGTAGCGCCTTGATACACTTTCGGGCGTGATCTTTGCCGCCACCAGATACAGCAAGTCCAATCACAAATAGGTTGGTGTGCGTGTTGGTTTGCCCGACACGGTAACGCCTACCAAATAGAGTAGAAAATAAAGTAAGGGTAGCGGCAAAAGTGAGAACTGGCTGAGGTATCAGAGCACCTTTATTTATCCAGTCCAGTACATCGCCAAACAAACCATCTATATTGAGACAATGTTCTGGAAATGGGTCTGAAACTTGTAAAGCGATATTTTTCTCTGCTAAAGGAACCTTTGAAATTGCACTATTTATTTGCATCCTTACAACATCAAGACCTTCGCGGACGTGCAAATCGTTGAAATCAGTTGGCTTTCCTTCGGTATAATCTGCAAAAATAGGAAAAACTACTTGTGATCCAGCGGCAGTTTCTGCTTTGGACTTTCCTGGATTGCCTGTAGTCCAACGATCATCGTCGCCAGCAATATACACTAAAGAATCTTGGTGTCGTGTATGAGCATAATGAAATGCTGCCTTTAAGTTGTTGGCGCTAAAAGTTACGTAAATTTCCCCTCCTGTAGCCTCACGTATTGTTGCCGCGGTAGCATATCCTTCACAGACAAAGATCCCTTTGCTCACATCGCCGGGAATACGATAAAAGCAATCTTTAGTCCTGCCACCGGCTAGAAATCGCTTGCCGCCATCTTCCTGTATAATTTGAACTGAGGTAAGTTTTCCAGTGTTCGGGCAATTTACAGGTACAAGCAATACATTGTTCAATTGATAAATGAGGTGAGGCCTAATTTTTTTGCGTTGGATGTATGGATGATTTTCATCGGCTGGAATAGAAGAATTTAGCATTTCTTTTGCTTTGTCAGCAGCCTCTGAATTACGCAATGTCTGCTCTTCTTGCCATTTACTTTTGGCAGCTTCCATTTGCTCGTCAGTGCATTTTACTTCTAAAAGTGACATGGTTTCGCGGCTCTTTGAGTACCATACAACGCGTTCAGGGTTTCCTTTCCAAGAACCGAATACCCCGATACCCATAAAAGTGCCTGCTTGTTGTTCGTTTGGCACTTCATAGTAGACGTACCAACCAGAACGCTTGTGCGGCTTTTCATCAGGTGCTTGAATGCGCTGGATATTGTCCAGCGCAGGAACTGCTGGTAAAGCCCCGAAGCCATATGCGCGCAGTTCATCTAGAAAGCTCGCTTTTGGATTTTCGTTGATGATTTCGGTTTTCTTCTGCTTATCAAGTTCTGCAAGGATGTCTTCAGGCTTGAAGGGTTTATCGTACATTGCCGTCCCCCTTCTTTTGTAATTGGCGTAATTCGGCGTTGAAAGGAGTATGTTGCAGCCTCGTTGGTTGGAGTGATTTTGCAAAAACGTCAATAAGCGGATTGATGAGTTCTCGCTCAATTAAGTGCTTATTTTGATCATTTTCGTGTATACTGTATGTCATAGTAGATAGCCTTTTAAGCCGCGTTCTGATGTAACCAGAGCGCGGTTTTTCTTTAAGATATTTTTGATTTGCGTCGCCGGTGCCGGGCAGGGTGCTATTTGCCCTCGAGATCCAAGGCTTCCTCTTCAGTGTTTGAGTATTGTTGTTGGTTGTTAAGCCATTCGATTAGATGGCGTCGGGTGTATCGGATAGGCCCTCTTGGCCGTTGACGGCTATCTCGTTTAGTTGAAGTTGGTAGCCGATGATATCTTGGCCCTGTATTTCGTACACGCATTTGGGCCAAAGCGGCTGGCGTGCTGTCGAGGAAAGTAGCAGCTTGTGTTGAAGTTAATGCTTGTTCAAAAAAATCGGGGTGCAGGGCGAGAAGTTTGTCTAGTGAGGGAAGTAGCTTGTAGGAGTATGGTGTGTTCATTCGCGGAGCCTCTGTTGATAACTGTTGGTATCAACAGTTGTAACTTCCGCTTGCTGGTCTCGCCGTAAAAACGCGCCATAAATAAATACCATTAAAATATGGTATTGTTGTTGAGTTCAATAGAGGTTGCTAAGTGCTTCTCTACTCAGCGTTTTTCTTTTTAACTAATGAATAGGCTTTTTCCACAGCAGGCACGCTGGCATTATGTGCTTTTGATGTTAAACGTATGGCAGCTTCGTATTTGAGGCCATTCTCAACATGTTCCATTGCTTCAACACCCATATTCACTTCCTGTACTTGTTCGATGTCATTTTTTTTCGGTCGGCCCTTTTGTGCTGTACGAGGTTTGGCTGGGAGGTAATAGGGCGTATTTGAGGTTTCTGATAACATATTAGCTAATAGTAGCCTTATGCTAGGGTCTATCGGTGTATCAGGTTTTAGCAGCAGCTTAATAAGTGGAGAAGTATCGCCTTGTGAAAGGAGATAGGCGGTAATGTCACGAGTAAAATCAGGCTTTTTATTGTCGTTGTTCATGAGCCTACCTCTATCAACTATTCAGCCTTGGAATTTAATGGACCGGAGACGGCAATGGCAACTAAATTAGTTGCTTCCCGAAGAGGTTCATCCATTAAATGCGCATACCGTTGAGTTGTCTGTACTTGTGTATGTCCTAAAAGAGCACCTATGAGTGGCAGTGATGCACCGCCGCTGACAAGAAGACTCGCGTAGGTATGCCGTAAATCATGAATTCGCAGCTTTGGAAGCTCAGCCAAGTTGCAGATTTCGGACCAGGATTTTTTTATGTCTGTTAGATGCGGGAATTTGGTGCCTCGTGTTGAGGGAAAAACGTACTCATTGTCATCTCCACTGCATTTTCGACGGGTAAGTAATTGAACCGCCTGCGGTGACAATGGAATTCTATGAGCCTTTTTTTGTTTGGTATGTGATGAGGGTTTTATCCAAATGCCTGCGTCCAAATCAAACATATCCCAATTGGCAGATAAGACTTCTGATCGACGCGCACCAGTCAGCATCAACAACAAAATTGCGTCGGCTGCCTTTTTCGCCTCACTTGGGTGGTTTGCTGTTGCAACATATTCATTGAGCGCATGGGACAATCTACTAATTTCGTCTGGACTTAGGAAGCGCTCGCGCTTTTCTTCGGGATATCGCTCAACACCTTTTGCCGGGTTCCTTTCTGTCCATTCCCATCTTATTGCTAGCGAAAACATCTTCGAAATAAGGGCTAGGGTCCTGTTAGCTGCGTACGGTGTATGTTTCATGGATCTGTGTAATCGCTCAATATCAGAGAAAGAAACATCAATTACCAGTCGACGTCCCAATCGAGGGAGGATATGTGTTGAAATTTTTGATCGATCATCTCTACTTGAGCGTTTCCTAGGGGCGTGAACTTCCATATACTCCTTACACAAGTCAGAGACTGTACGTTCACTGATTTCTTTATGGCGGCTCGGATCAATGCCTTCGGAAGCCAACGCTTTCCATGCGCGTGCCTTGGTTCTAGCTTGAATAAGTGTCAAATCACCGGCTTTTCCAAGTGTTGGCTTTCTAACCGGAGCGGTTCGACCACCCCCAATCCTGGTCTTGAGGATATATGACTTGGCGCCACCTGGGCTTATCCGCAATCCAAGGCCTTTTACCTCTGTATCCCAAATGATGACTTCATGGTCTTGGGGGGTGCCATTGCCTACAATTTGCTTAGTCAATTTACGTTGCATGAAAACCTTCCACAGATATCTAAGGTACCACCAAGGTACCACGCTATGTTGATGTAGGGCAATCCGATAGTAATATTTTTGGCAGTTTTTAAGGGTTTTTGATTGTGGGAGTGACTGGAGGTGACGTATTTTAGAGACTCTTAATCAGCGGGTCGTGGGTTCGAGCCCCGCAGCGCCCACCATTTAAGTAGTTGAGTTTGAAATATTAAATTTG
>CAJXWA010000210.1 GCA_913062525.1 uncultured Alphaproteobacteria bacterium
TGCTGACCTACATAGTAGTAATCAGCAGCATGATACATGTCAGCTTGACCAGATGTTACCGCATCAAAAACAGCGCCGAGGCCTGATACCAATTCACCAGAAGCTTTAACATCGATTTCAAGTGTGCCATCTGACATACCGTTTACTGAGTCTGCAAAATGCTGAGCGGCATCAAACACACCTGCAAGGCCACGGCCCCAAGCTGTTACCATAGTCAGTTTTTCGCGACCTTTTGAAATGGCAGGTGTTGCTAATGCAACTGTACCAATAGTACCGGCTACGCCAGCACTTTTAATAAATTTACGACGATCCATTTATTGCTCTCCCTATAGACTTTTTATACGTATTACTCAAACTATGTGGCTGTTAGAATCCCACATAGTTGGTGCAGAACGTAGCTTTAGTTTTACCTAAGGTCTAGCAATAAAGAAAGGCAAATTGACATAAATTGACCGTAAAGTCAGTTTCTGGTTAGAAAATTACAGTCAACAAGGTGTTAAACGTAATATTCCAAAAGACTTGCGGGAATTGGTTGTTTGCTTTGGCTCTTGCAGTTCATTGTTATTTGGCGTTATTCACAAACGAGGAATCGAAGAATTGAATCTATGTTTAGATCAGAGATAAGGTTATTATGTTTTTCTAATTTTTGATATTTGGTGCAGCGCCCAGTAACTTTTACTCGTGGGGGAGAGCTTCCCAACCTTCTTTTGTCAAGATTTCGGCCGGTTGAAATCGCGTTTTATAGGACATCTTTGGACTCTCTGCGATCCAGTAGCCCAAATACACATGAGGAAGTCCCATTCTTTGAGCTTGCTGGATGTGCCAGAGAACTAGGAAAGTGCCAAGGCTGCGTTTGTCCATGTCAGGTTCAAAAAAACTATAAACCAGTGATAACCCATCATCCATTCGATCAGTCAAGCAAACCGCGAGGAGTTTATTTTCAGCTCCTCTGAACTCTGTGAGTTGAGTTCTAACAGGGCTGTCTTCGACCATTGCTTGATAGTCTGAGTAAACCATGTCCGACATGCCACCATCAGAATGGCGAGACTTGAGATACCTATGGAATAATTCGTAATGCTCGACTGTCGCTTCAGCCGGCATTTCACGTGTTTGAATATCATGGTTCTTCGTAAGGATGCGTCTGAATGATTTTTTTAAGGAAAAATGTTGAGCTGCAACACGAATAGGAACGCAAGCGGAGCAATTGTCACAGGCTGGACGATAAGCCAAGTCTTGACTTCGTCTGAAACCGGCTAGACTTAGGGTGTTATGAAGATGATCCGGATCTTTTCCGGCAAGCAGAGTTACAATCTTCTTCTCCATTTTGCCCGACAAATAAGGACAGGGGGCAGGAGGAGTCGAAAAAAAGAACCTGGATGGGATCTCCACTCTTTTCATTGTTCGCCAATCGTTAAATGTTGTTCTCTACAGAATACGAATATTGTGTCGCATGGAAAAGACTACACTTGAAATTCCTAAAAAACTTATATCAAACCGTAATAAATTGGCGCGAATATGGAAAAAACGATCCATAAAAGGATCACAAGTGGTGCCCCGGCCTTGAAAAAGTCCATAAACTTGTAATGTCCAGGCCCCATCACCAGCAGATTCGTTTGGTAACCCATAGGAGTTGCAAACGAACAATTGGCCGCGAATATAACTGCAAAAACGAAAATCATGGGATCAACACCGGTAGTTTTTGCAATGCCAATCCCAATCGGCGTAAATAAAACTGCCGTCGCACTGTTGCTTAATACATTCGTAAAAAAAGCGACCAAGAGAAAGAAAAACGATAAAATAACGGCTACGTGGAAGCCGTCGAGAAGCGTAACAAGGGTCGTCGCAATATACGTGGCGCCACCCGTTGCCTGCATGGCCGTTCCAAGGGCGAGTGCTGCCCAAATTAGCAGAACAATCCTTCGATCGATGGATCGGCTTGCTTGGTGAACGTTGATGCACCCAGAGGCGATCATAGCTGTTGCTCCTGCAACGGCTGCAACGACTATGGGAACAAATCCGGTGGCAGCGCAGATAACAACGGCACCAAAAATAAATCGTGCACGCCGCGCAAGTGCTAATGCCGGTAATTCTCTGGTGGAATATTCAAGTAAGAGAACGTCGGGATTATTGCGAAGACGCATGACATTGGTGCGTGATCCCAAAAGCAATAAAACGTCGCCTGCTTCAAGGCGGATATCGGTCATCCTGCTTGTTCGGATCATACGGGAGCGCCGTTGAATTCCAAGTACCGCACAATCGGTCCGATAAAAGAAATTTATTTGGTGTAGCGCCCGTCCAATCATTCTTGAAGCGGGAGCAATAACGACTTCTGCAACTGTCTGATCTTTGCTTGCAGGTGCCGTGTTGGCATCCTGTGTCCCCGTATCATCAATGCTGTGGAAATCTCCCATGATTTGAGGATTGTCAGAGAAGGCATCTGTTAGAGATTTTCGAGTTCCGGCAAAGACGACGGAATCTGTTGGACGTAAGACCATGTCATCAAAGGGCGGTAGCAGCAGTTTTTCATCCCGCTGAATAAATCGAATAGTGATATTGCGAAGGCTCGGAAACTGACCCGCAATGGCTTCTTCTCCGACTAGTGGGCTATCCGCTGAAATTTGCATTTGGACGATAAATTGCTTGCCCGATAATTGTGTGGATCCATCTGTCACAGCCTCGCGGTCAGGAAGCAGGCGCGGAATAACAATCAAGGCATACGCGAGACCTGTAATAGCAAGAACGGCGCCAGGGATTGAGATATCAAAAAACTTGATTGCGGGCTGGCCTGCTTGCACGGCGGCTGCAGACACAAGTAAGTTTGTAGACGATCCAATTAAAGTAGTCATACCGCCGAGAATGGAGGCGTAACTCAAAGGGATCATCAGCGTAGATGTAGATCTGTGCAATCTTTCCGCAAGGGCCGTCATTAGCGGAATAAAGATAACCACCACCGGCGTATTGTTCATGAAGGCGCTGATTATTAGGACTGTAGTTAAAACAACGCCGATTGCCATAACCGGATGGTGGCGCCTAAGTGTGATGAGGACGCGAATAGGTTTTTCAAGTGCGCCGGTTCTGACAATCCCTTGCCCCACCACTAGAAGTGAGAGAACGGTAATCAACGCAGGATCTGCAAGCCCAGCAATAATTTCTTTTGCCGAAAGTAAATTGTTGCCAGAGGCATCAAGAAGAGGAAAAACATAGAAAAGTAAAAGAAGGCCGGAGATAACTGAAACGGAAGAAACCTCCAATCCAATTTTTTCACTAGCGAATGCATACATTGCAACGGCAATGAATAAAAATACCAGCCACATGTGAATTTGTGATTCAATCATTAATTTATTCGATCCGCATCCAAATGTTCTGGAGAGTTACTTTCCAGCACTGACCACTATAGTTTATACGTTACTTACCCTTTATCATGAGGATTGTCTGCAATCTTGCAAGAGGGACGAAAAGAAAACTGCCCTTTTGGAAAGACGTATCTGTGAAATCCGAGCAAAATTATTACGAAGCGACTAGGAATAACTCGAAACGCTTTTCGAAGCTTCACGAAGACGTAAGGACTGATATTTGCGTGATCGGAGCTGGGTTTACAGGGCTTGGGACAGCGTTGGAGCTTGCGGCAAGAGGGTATTCTGTTGTGGTGCTGGAAGCATCATTGGTTGGCAGCGGCGCATCAGGGAAAAGCGGTGGGCAGGTTGCATCTGGTTATTCACCTGGAATGATGGCTACATCCGAGATCGTCGGTCGGGATGATGCTAAGCGATTATGGGAATTCTCAGAGGATGCGAAAAGAATTTTAAATAATAGAATCGCTGATCACGAAATTGACTGTGATTATCTACAAGGGGAACTATACGCTGCGCCCAAGAAATCGCATATTAATTGGCTTAAAGACGAGCAGGCGTTCGTTGAAAAAGAATATGGGTATGAGCAGTATCGCTGGATCGATTTAGATCAGATGAGGGATATGCTGGCAGGGGAGAGATATATCGGCGGTTTGCTGGATATGGAAGGCGGACACCTTCATCCCTTGAATTACACATTGGGGTTGGCAAACGCTGCGGCCAATGTGGGGGTCCAAATATTCGAAAACTCCGCCGCTATATCTTATGTTTTACGTAGCGGCCGGGTTGAGGTTATCTGTGATAAGGGCCGCGTAAGCGCCGATAGCCTTGTTCTAGCTGGAAACGCTTATTTGCAAGGTGTCGAGCCATCTTTGCAAAGACGAATGGTTCCGGTGAAGAGCAGTATTATCACTACAGAACCATTGGGGACCGAGCGGGCGGCGAGTTTAATGAAAACCACCGCCTGTGTTGCCGATACCTATGAAGACTTAGATTATTTTAAAATGACGCCAGACACGCGGCTTGTCTACGGCGGTCAAGATTTTTCATTTGGGAAAGTTAGCCGGCAGAAGAACCCAGTTCGCACCAATATGCTCAAGACATTCCCTATGTTGAAGGACGTAACTATTGATTACCTGTGGAGCGGAAATTTATCCGTAACCCGGCATCGGTTACCAGATGCCGGTCGCATTGGATCAAATGTTTATTACGCTCATGGTTATTCTGGGCAGGGTGTGCCGTTATCTGCGGTGCTCAGCAAAATACTGGCGGAGGCCATTAGCGGTGAAATGGAACGGCTGGATGTCTTTGGCCGTCTTCCCCATAAATCCGTTCCCAAAAGTAGATTCGTTCAACTGCCCTTGGTTTACAGCATGATGCTATGGAGTAAGCTTAAAGACCTTTTGTAGAATTTCGCGCCTGACGAATACCGCTGTTTGTTACATAGTCATGCAATAAACGGCCTTTTGAATTGAACAAAGAGACGAGCAAGATCAATGACGATGTTACGGCCATTGAAAAGTAGAAAAGCCCAGAATGAACAAGTGCCGTTAGATAATCCGGCTCTTCCCCTGAATATAAATAAACTTCAAGGCCCATAAAACGCATGCCAACAGTCGCGTTCATTTGGCTACCAATTGTAACCGTGTGATAGGCGAGGGGGACGAGCATTAAACCAATAGCCAATAGGGGAGATAAAAGTCCAAGTGTAATAATTCCCATTAAAGTGGCGACCACCGTTGCAATGATGCTGATGAAAAAGATGCAAACTACATCTATGGCATAGGCCATCATTCGCCGAACACGAACCGCTTCAAAACCCTCCATATTCTCTTCGTGGGAGAAATTGTTACTGCCTCCTTTTAAGGACGACAGATTAATGACGGGTGCTCGTTTTGCAGTCACTGGACGCTTGGCTCCTCTGAATAATTTTGCAGACTGGAATGACCTCTGCTATCAGTCATAGATAGGGAATGTTTAATCGTGTTCAAGTTAATTTGCTTGTTTATGTACATTATGATTCAAACTTAACATGTAATGCATACAATTAAGTTTATGGGATAACTAATTGAAAATATGAATAAATTATCATCATTGCCGCCCATAGTCTTTGCATTGTTAATCCAAGCATGTGTCTATGCAATTCACACGATAGTGGCCCCGCAGTTGGAGCCACATTTGGGATATTCAATTCCCATATTCTGGCTGATGTTAAGTCAGGGGATTGTCGCGGCCGCGATTAGTTATGCTGTAAAGTTTTCCTATTGGTGGGTTTTTATTCAATTAGTAAGTCCGCCATTGTTGGTTGTCGGTCTCGCTTTTAGCCTACCGATCTGGAGTTTTCCGGTTATTCTAATTGTCTTACTA
>CAJXWA010000211.1 GCA_913062525.1 uncultured Alphaproteobacteria bacterium
TGTTAGCTCGTTCCAATCAAACGGCAGGTCTGGCAGCGTGATGGTCCGGCTTTTAGGATTAAAGAAACTGTTCAGCGTCTCCCCGATTACAGCAGGCTGTTCCACAATTTCTTTCATCATGAAATGACGATGGTTTCCCTTACCAATCATTGCCCCTGTTAATTGAGTTTGTTTAATTTCGCGTTGAACCTCGGCTCCGCGGCGATCAAAAAATGTGGCGCCTTCGCGGCTAAGAACAACCCAGTCATCTTCTTCCAAGTAGGAAATACGATTGGTCAGCGGTGCCAGTGCAAGCGCATCAGATCCAAGGAACATCTCCCCATCTCCCCATCCAACAGCAAGCGGGGCGCCACGGCGTGCGCCAATCATCAGATCTTCTTCACCACCAAAAATGACAGCAAGCGAGAAAGCACCTTGAAATTTTTTCATGGAAGCTGACATGGCTTCCGCTGGTGTTTTTCCATCATCCAAAAAGCTTGTTATCAGCCAAGCTGCAACCTCAGTATCTGTTTCAGATTCAAATACATAACCTCGATCTTTAAGATCTTCAGTGAGCTCCCGGTAGTTCTCAATAATACCGTTGTGAACGAGAGCAAGCCGGCTTGTCATGTGGGGATGTGCGTTCGTCTCGTTGGGGACGCCATGTGTCGCCCACCGGGTATGTCCGATCCCAGCCAGTGACGATAGTGGTGTCTTGGCAAGGACCGCTTCCAGATTTTTAAGCTTTCCTTCTGCCCGTTGTCGTTCCACACCAGAGCCCGCTAAAACGGCTATCCCAGCACTGTCGTAGCCCCGATATTCCAATCGACGAAGTCCACTTACCAACGAAGGGACAACATCTGATTTCCCCAAAACACCGACTATGCCGCACATGTATTTTTTCCCAATAAACTCATTATCTTAATGTTATTTCTTAAGTTTTGTTTTTAACTTACGAAAGCGATTTGCCCAACCGGATTTTTGTGTCTCATCAGCCCGTTCAACCATCAAGGCGTTGGCCTCTACCGATCGAGTGACCGTGCTACCAGCACCGACAATAGCCCCTTCGCCAATTTTAACCGGGGCGACCAATGATGTGTTTGATCCAATAAACGCACCTGCCCCAATATCTGTTTTAAATTTGTCATATCCATCGTAATTGCAGGTGATGGTGCCAGCACCAATATTGGCATCGGCTCCCACACGAGCGTCACCAATGTAGGACAAATGACTGACTTTAGCCCCTTTTTCGAGGGTTGATTTCTTCACTTCAACAAAATTGCCAATTTTAACATCTTCGGCAATCTTTGCGCCGGGACGTAACCTTGCAAACGGTCCAATTTGCGCCCCATCACCAAGTGTTGTGCCTTCAATGTGGGAATTTGCCTTGATCCGCACGTTATTACCAACAGTAACAGCTGGACCAAAGAAAACATTGGGCTCAATCACCACGTCTTGGCCCAAACTTGTATCATGGCAAAGGAATACACTGTCAGGATCGATTAGAGTGGCACCAGCCATCATAGCCCGTTGGCGCCATAGGGTTTGGGCGATTTTTTCCGCCTGCGCCAATTGCATCCGGTTATTAACCCCAAGCAGTTCTTCTTCATCGCCCACCACAACCTTGCAATTGAGGTTTTGCGCAACTGCAATCTCAATGATATCTGTCAGATAAAACTCACCTTTGGAATTTTTGTTATCAAGCGCCCCTATAAGGTCTTTGATATAGGCCCCGTTGATGGCCATAACACCTGAATTACACAGGTTTACCGCCCGAATTTCCGTCGAGGCGTCTGCAAATTCGACAATTGCCTGCAATTCACCATCACCTGACGTGACCAGTCGTCCATATTCTGCCGGATCGTCCGGAACAAAGCCTAAAACCACCACGGCCGTTTTATCGTCCTCGCCGCGTGCTGCAATCATTTTATCAAGGGTTTGCCGTGTTATAAGCGGTGTATCGCCGTACAAAATTAAAATATCACCTGAAAAACCAGCAAGATTTGGAAGGGCCGCTGCCACTGCATGACCAGTTCCAAGCGCTTCTTCCTGAACAGCGGTTTCCGCAGGAGAGACTTCGCGCCGGACATCATCCATGTTAGGGGCCACAACAACGATGGATTTTTCAGGCGCCAAATCAGCAACAGTTCCCAATAAATGTGAGACCATGGCCCGCCCCGCAATTTCATGCAGCACTTTGGGTTTACTTGATTTCATACGGCTACCCGCGCCAGCGGCCAGGATTACAGTTGCGATTGCGGTCATTCAGACACTCATCTAGTCGTTAAATTTTCAGTTAATTACATTTTAGGTTGAACGCACTTCTACACTAAGGGTAGGTTGCAGCCAAATCACACTGTGTTACCGGATTTTTCATTATGATACCAATGCGTTTATTATTCGACCTCGACGGCACTCTCCTAGATACGGCTCCAGACCTTCATGGCGCCTTAAATTTTTGCCTAACATCTTTGGGCAGACCGACAGTTTCACTACAAAGTGTCAAACATATGGTCGGGCAAGGCGCACGCGTACTTCTTGAAAAAGGCCTTACCGCAACCGGCGGCATGACATCCGAAGCGGAACTTGATCGCCTTTTTGATCTTTTCTTAGATTACTACGCAGATCATTTATCCGATCATAGTGTCGCATTTCCGGGTATGATAAAGGCACTTGAAGAACTTCAAGCGCAAGGGTTCCAAATGGGGATTTGCACTAACAAACCCTATAAGTTGGCGAAACAGATTGCCGAAGATTTCGATCTTATCCGGCTTTTGCCAATCATCACGGGCGGTGATAGCTTCGAAATTCGCAAACCCAATCCCGGTCATATTTTGAAAACACTTGAATTGTTTGAAGGCGATGATCTACCTGCCCTTATGATCGGCGATAGCTGTAACGACATTGATGCCGCAACAGGCGCTGGCCTTAAAAGTATCGCGGTGAGCTTCGGTTATACCCATATTCCGCCCCGTGAGCTTGGCGCCAACCGTGTCATCGATCATTTCGATGAATTAATCGATGCCATCAAAAAAGTTAGCGCGGCTTAAATAAGGGCAGCTCATCCACTTGATTACCGGACGGTATTTCGCGATTTTCAATCCATTGCTTGATATCGTTCCACACAACAGGTGCCTGCAAATCTCGAAGCAGAAGATGCCATCCGTTTTCGTAAAGCACGATATCTGCGCTCTCGGATAATCTGGTTACGACATTTTCCACAGGTGTTCTGGGAATGACTTCATCGTTGGCGCCATATAATATCAATATTGGTAGATCCAATTTCTCTGCAGAGTTATAGGCACGGTCCATCAATCCGACAAGACCGTAAACCGTATCAATTCGGGTCTCTTTTATAAATAATGGATCCCGCCCCAGGTTTCGTAGCATCGAAATATTATCAGACGCCAAAATTCCGAGCCCGCTTCCCGTTGCTGTCATGCTCGGGAATAGATGTGCACCGCCCCACAACACAGTGCGATAGAACAAGTTTAAAGACTGCCAACCCCAAACTGCCGGCGCAGACAAGATAACACCGTCCACGCGTGGAAAATCTGAACCGGTAACAGATGCCATGACAACAGCACCGCCCATACTTTCGCCCAACAGATATAACGGTTTATTTGGGTGTTTTTGCCGTACTAAGCGCGTAATTTCTGCAAGATCGTCGATCATAACGCTCGATCCAGCCCAAATCCCTTGATGATCTGTTTCCCCAAATCCGCGTTGATCAAATGCATAAGTTGTAATTCCATTCTGCATCCACCAGCTTGCGGGGAATGAAAATCCATTGCGGTAGTCATTAAAGCCATGCACAGCGATAACAACAGCCTTTTCATCCTCTTCGGCTGACCATACCTGCACCGGTAGGTTATTGCCGTCTGCGGCTTCAAAAATTGTATCACTTAGATTTTCCGACCGAATGTCCTCGCCCACACGTTGAACCATTGGAGCGCACGCGGTCGTCATTAGAATTGTTGCCAGGGTAAGAAGTAGAAAACTTTTACGCAAATGCCTCTCCCGAAAAACTAGACGTCGAGTGTATATGTTCGTCTTTAAATCTTGTACCTTTATGAGATCAAAGCAAGAGATTGAAAATGAAAAAAATTATACAAACAACTTTTCTATCGGTTTTTCTATTGCAGCCTGTGATCGCTAACGCTGGAAAGAGAATGGCGGAACGCCACAATGTTGGTGGATATATTGATATAGGTATTACAACGCCGCATACTTTTAAATCTGACAGTACCCCGCGGCCACTTTCATTTGTCAGCCCCTCAATTTCAGTTTTACCCAAAAATGCGAAGGCCATTAAGGCTGCAGATGCATATTTCGATCGATTTGATGCGACAACTGCAATTTTGCTGATCGAAGATGGTAAAATTCTTTATGAGGGTTATCGGGGAAAAGGTAACAAAAATTCTGAATTTTACAGCATGAGTATCGGCAAAAGCATGACCAGCCTTGCAGTTGGTAAGGCTCTTTGCAACGGGTTATTACCAAGTCTGGATGTAACGGCGGGCAGTGTTGTCCCTGAGTTAATGAGTAGCAATTTGGGGCACGCAACAATCAGACAACTTCTCACTATGAGTTCAGGCGCCTATAAATCTGTAAGCAGCGGACAGCCCAAATACAAAAATGGTGTTGGGCTTAACCCCCGTAACAGCAAACCGTTTAAGGGACATACGTGGCCCATCAGGCTTGGCCAAGCCAGTGTCTCTGAGATTTTATGGGGAAAATGGTGGGAACAAGTGATTGGGAAAAACTCAAACGTACCGGGTGAGATATTCAGCTATAAATCCAATGACACGCTGTCACTTAGTAAGCTTATTGAGCGCCTTTCTGGAAATACCCTTGCCACCTACTATGACAAAAATATCTGGTCTGAAATCGGTGCAGAGCGTGATGGCCATTGGGAAACGGACCGCGAAGGATCCACCATGGCAAGTGCCGGCTTTCAAATCAGCCTGCGAGATTGGGGACGACTTGCCATTTGGATACTTGAAGCACGGGAAAAGAATGACTGTTTTGGAAATTATCTAAAAGAGGCGACGACAACTCAGATTGCAATTTCGAAGAGTAAAACCAGCTCATTTACCGGTTATGGCTATCAATGGTGGACAAAAACGTGGCTGGCGTCCGGATTTTACGGGCTTGGTTATGCAGGACAAATGTTGGCGATAGAACCCACCAATAAAAAGATACTCCTCAAATTCGGTTATCGTTATGATCCGCGCTCTGGCTCAGAAATTATAAAACTGTTCAGAAACTGGAATAAATAGGAAGCCACCAGCGAGGAATATATCCCCGCTGGCGTGACTATTATTTACCTTTGAAATCCCCGTCACGTTTCTCGAAAAACGCGTCGATCGCTTCCATATGATCTTCAGTATGATGGCTAAGCGCTTGAAAACTTGCTGACATTTCAAGAAGGCTGTCGAGGCGAGTATGTTCGCCTTCTCTCATTAATTTCTTAGAAAGCCGCAAGGCATGAGGCGGATTTTTAGCAATCCGGCCAGCAAGATCAGTAGCTGCATTCATTAGCTCTTCATCAGCGACAACTTTAGATACCAACCCCCATTCAAGGGCAGTTTCAGCATCAATCATCTCACCCGTAAAGGTGAGTTCTGCCGCGCGGCTTCGACCAATTGTCCGTGGTAAGAACCACGCACCACCGTCGCCCGGAATAATCCCCAGCTTCACAAAGCTTTCTGCAAATTTAGCAGACGCTCCC
>CAJXWA010000212.1 GCA_913062525.1 uncultured Alphaproteobacteria bacterium
TTGGCACCGTTTGCGATGTGGTCCCCTTAAAAGGGTTGAATCGCGCATTTGTGGCGCAAGGGCTGAAAGTCATGGCGCAGCGCCGAAACCCTGGCCTTGTGGCATTGGGAGATGTCTCGGGCCTGGATGAAGCCCCGGGGACATACCATTTGGGGTATGTTCTTGGTCCGCGCGTAAATGCGGGCGGCCGCGTGGGAAAGCCTGAGTATGGTGCCCGGTTATTATCAAGCACTAACCCTGAAGAATGCGGCGAACTTGCCCGCTTTCTGGATGAAAATAACCACGAACGTAAAGAGATCGAAGCACAGGTCACTGAAGAGGCGATGGCGCAGGCTGAAAGAGTTTGCAAGAGCGACCCAGCAGTGCTTGTCGTTGCAGCTGAAGGATGGCATCCAGGAGTGATTGGTATTGTTGCTAGTCGCCTTAAGGAGACCTATCAGCGCCCTGCCGTGGTTGTTGGGCTAAACGGGGAGCTGGGGAAGGGCTCTGGACGTTCTGTGACCGGTGTAAACCTCGGTGCGGCCATCGGAGCCGCGCGGCATAAAGAATTGATTATTGCTGGCGGCGGACATGCCATGGCAGCAGGTTTGACCATCGACAAAAGCAAATTGGCTGAATTTTCTGAATTTTTGAATGACCGCCTGAAAAGTGATGTGACGGAAGCCACTAGAACAGCCAGTCTTGGTTTTGATGGGGCGTTGGGAGTTGCCGGTGCGACGGTGGAACTTATCGAGCAACTGGATATGGCAGGTCCTTATGGTGCTGGTAATCCTGAGCCGCGCTTTGTCATCAACAACGCGAGAATTGTAAAAGCATCGATTGTAGGAGAAAACCATGTTCGGGTTATTTTGACCGGAGCTGGAAATCAGGGCCGGTTAACTGGTATTTGTTTCAAAAGTTTGGAAACACCGCTTGGTGATAGTCTAATTTCACACCAAGGAGGGACATTTCATATCGCAGGACACCTCAGAAAGAATAACTGGAGAGGGCAAAGCTCCGCGCAAATCCTGATTGAGGATGCCTTCAGAATAAACTGATAAGAAAGGGAAACTGCGATCTTTGCGGGCTCTGCAAAAAAAAAATTAAAAAGAACGAACTTTTTACTTGCTAAGTCGGCCGAACACCTTTAAATCCTGCCTCCAGCGACACAGTGTGTCCCCTTCGTCTAGTGGTTAGGACGCCAGATTTTCATTCTGGAAACAGGAGTTCAATTCTCCTAGGGGATGCCATCTCGCTCTTCTGTATTTCTCTGATACAGAAATCCGAATATCGGATATTAGAAAAGAATTCCTCAAAAATTTCAAACGATCAATTTTGACTTTCTAGTCAACCTTTGGCATATGTTTTGCGACCTATCATTTGAGCAAAATGGAATTGAAATGATTACCTGTTATCTGAAATACGTGATTGATCCCTCAAAAATCGCAGAGTTTGAAGAATACGGAAAAATGTGGATGCCCCTTGTCGAAAAGTTTGGGGGGACACATCACGGATATTTTCTTCCTCATGAAAGCGCGAGCAATATAGCCTATGCATTGTTCAGTTTTGCAAGCCTTGCAGAATACGAGCAGTATAGATTGAAGAGCGTGAACGACGAGGCGTGTCAGAATGCATTTGAGTACGCAGAGACTACAAAATGTATTTATAGCTATGAGCGGTCATTTATGCGCCCTGTAATGTAAGAATATCTATTCATATCTATAGTTAGAATGTGATTTTGGCTTATCCCCCTACCCAAAAGGTAGAGTTAAAAAAATGAAACCTAGCCATATGCCCTATTAAGTAATTGAATTTATTAATTTATAATCGATTTTTCTTCAAAAAAAATCTCTGACTTGTTAGTGTTATTGGAACGATTGGGGTGGATGGAGTAACGGTCCAACCCAAAGCCAATGACATGAAGCGATGAAGGGGCCACTGTGAAGGCATTAAGGAAATATTTTCAAAAGGCGATTCCAGATTCTGACGTAGATGGGGTTGAACTGAAACTATCAGATTTTGATGGCCTTCTGTCTGAATGGATATGGCAGATCGATCGTCAAGGCAATTTTCAGTTTTCAAATGGGAGCTTGGAGAGACGAGTAGGGTGGCAAAGTGGGTCTTTTAATCGCCGAAATATAGAAGACATTTTGGGCGATCTTTCTTCACCTTTGAAATCCAATAATGAAATTGCTCTTAATAAAATAAAAAGTTCGATCTCTAACCATATGCATTTTCGTGACACAGAATTATGCTTAACTGGCGTTCAGGGTGAAGACGTGCAGCTTTATTTGTCTGGAAACCCTGTGACGAACAGTGCCGGGAATTTTTCAGGATATAGGGGCGTTGGCCGTCTGATGAGTCCTCGATCGAAAGACGTTGCCAATCCCACTTTGCTCAAAACATTGATGCAAGCGATTGAGAATACCCCGAACGGCGTTCTTATTACGAATAAGGATGGAATTATAACGTATATAAATCCTGGATTTACAAAAATCACAGGGTTCAATTCAGCTGAAAGCTTAGGTAAAACTCCACGAATCTTGAGCTCTGGTCAAAATGGAGATTCATTCTACGGCGATTTTTGGGCGACAATTAAACAAGGTAAAAGTTGGCAAGGAACCCTTCGTAATAAGCGGAAAAGTGGAGAGTTGTTTTGGTGCAGGGAAACGATTTCCCCTGTAACTCTCCACGATGGAACAATTTCAAACTTCATCGCTATTCAACAGGATGTAAATGATGAAGTCATCGCTTCCGAATCTTTGAAACTCAGCGAAGAAAGATTTAAAGGTTTTGCAGATGCGGCATCTGATTGGTATTGGGAAATGGACGCAGAACTCAGGTTCTCCTATGTTTCTGAAGCTGCTTGCGAGAATGCAGGAAGGAAGCGAGAAGAAATGTTAGGGGGACGTAGATCAGAGTTGGTAACTTGTGATGGGGATAAGGAAAGCTGGGAAAACCATCTAAATGACCTAAAACAAAGAAAGTCCTTTAAGGATTATAGCTATTCCTTTGTTCGAGACGATGGACAAATGCGGAAATGGGAGATTTCAGGTAAACCATATTTTGATCGGAACAATACATTCGTTGGGTATCGAGGAATCGGTCGTGATGTTACCGAAAGTAAAATTTTGGAAGAACAACTTCATCAGTCTCAAAAAATGGAAGTTGTTGGACATCTAACCGGAGGCATTGCCCACGACTTTAATAATTTATTGGCAATTATTCTTGGGAATACTGAATTTCTAAGAGAAATGGCCGAGGAGGGGGCACCAGCCGCGGCTCTTGTTGAAAAAGCGGATAATATTATTCATGCTGCGAACCGTGGCGCAAACATTACCAATCAACTTTTGATGTTCTCCAGAAAACAACCCCTACTTCCTGTGGTTTTAGGGTTAGGTGTGGAAGTTAAAAATATTAAAGACATGCTTGAAAGCAGTGTGGGGGGGGCAATTGAGATCAAAATCGACAGTGTTGATGGCCTCTGGCAATGCCAAGTTGATGAAGATCAATTGATAAATGCGATCCTGAATTTGGCGATAAATGCCCGAGACGCAATGAATAAATCTGGAACGTTATATATCACCATGAAGAACGTATATTTTGAACAGAGCGATTTAAGACGTGATATTTCTAAAGGAAGTTATGTCGTTTTGAGTATACGGGATACGGGATGTGGAATGTATCCTGAAACACTTAAAAAGGTATTCGAGCCATTCTTTAGTACCAAGGAAGTGGGAAAAGGAACCGGACTGGGGCTTAGTATGGTTTATGGTTTTGCGAAGAAATCAGGCGGCGCCGTTTGGATTGATAGTGTTGTTGGAAAAGGAACGGATGTTCAATTATACTTACCGCGTTATATAGATAGTGATATGTGACTATTGAATCTACTTTGAAGGGAGTGACTTTTATGGATTTACGATTGTGTTTTGAAAACAAGTCCGGCGTAAAGATAGATGAAGCTTCTGTTTTCTGCCATTATGCAGAAAACTATCTCTCGGGTTTCGATGTCGAGTGGGCCGGGTCCGTTAGTATACCGCATCATGAGACGAAGACGGCCCCCATGGAGCCGTTGTGGCAGTATTTTATCCGTGATGCTAGTGTTGCCTGCAGGGACTATTTGAAAGAATATCTAGATCGTAATCCTATGGCGGGATATTTCATTCACATATACGTGCATAACACCGGCGAAGGTGAGGAAAAGATTTATTAAATCAGAATCTTTTGCCGCATTTTATTGAGGATCAAATTTTGTATCTTCAATAATAGCGTTCTTCATTATGGCACCGGTCAAATCTGCGCCGATAAAATTGGCATCTATTAAGTTTGCCTCTGTAAGGTCGGCGTTCTTGAGAACTGCTCCCTTAAAATTAGCTGCAGCAAGATTTGCGGGCCATTTTTTACCCATCGCCTCACCTTTTGGCCCCTTAAGGTCAACGGCTGTAATCATTGCCCCTGTTAAATTGGCTTCAGACAGGTTTGCGCGGGTTAGATTAATACCTTCCATAACGGTGTTCGACATATTCACTTTGATCAGTTTGCAGTGAGACATGTCTGTCATAACCATCTGCGAGCCTTTCAGGTTCGTATTGGTTAGGTTAGATCCACGCATGTTAGCGCCACTCAGGGCGCACTCACTTAAATCCATATTGGAGAGGTCCATGTCATGCAAGTCTGCGCGTTCTCCCATACTCCCGTTGGATGCTACCCACTTGAAATGTCTCTCCAAAATGGCCTGGAGGTTGGGGGAAATCGGCGTTGATGCAGGCAATTCTTGGCCTGTTTTAACAGAGATCGGTTGATCATCAAGTTCCAAGCCTTCAATGTTCGCGCCGCGTAAGTTGACGTTATTTAATTCGCATCCATCGATATTGGCGCCGGAGAGGTTTGAATCGGATAGGTCGGCTCCGTTGAGGTTTGAATTCTCAAGATTACAATTCTCCATGTTTGCACCCAGCAAAGACGCATTCTCCATTTGCGAGCCAGATAAGTCTGCACCGCTTAATTGAGAGTAGGCTAGGTTGGCATTGGCGAGTTGTGCGCCGGAGAGATTGGCTCCCGTTAAATTTGCTTTTTCAGCAATAACATCTTCCATATCAGAATCGGAAAGGTTGGATGAGCCGAATGTAACGGTTTTGCCGCCAGCTAGAATCATGGATCCGCCGCGAAAGTCAGCTTCTTGAAGATTAGCGCCGTTTAGTTTAGCACCTCTCAATTCCGCGCCACGTAAATCCGCTCGAATAAGAAGGGCGTTGGTTAAATCGGCTTTTGTAAGATCTACAGCAAACAAGTCTGCTGAGATAAAATTTGTTCCCCGTAAAATCGCACGGGACAGTTTACAGCCAGAAAACACTGATTTTTGCAGTTTAGCGCCTTCAAAATTAGCGCCAGAAAGGTCCATCTGCTTAAAGACAGCCTGCTTACCTTCTTTTGGATTGCGCAGCCATTTTTTATGCTGATCCAACATGGTGACAATTTCTTGAGGCGTAAGCGATGTCATTCGGAAGCCTTTGAGTGACCTGTTAGGGGTAGCATTATCATTGTTTTTCTAACGCCTGTAAAATTTTACTATAATTCTGTAATAACTGAGCAAAGTTAATAGTTTGTTTCGGTGC
>CAJXWA010000213.1 GCA_913062525.1 uncultured Alphaproteobacteria bacterium
TGGCTCGTATTCGCGCGGTTCTTCGCAGGCACAATCCTGATCTTAGCGGAGATAGCCTTGTTGTCAGTGATATTACGATGGATCTTGTCGCTCATAAAGTGAGTCGGGCAGGGGTTGCCCTGCATCTCGGTCCAACAGAATTTAAACTTCTCAGGTTTTTTATGGAGCGGGCAGGCCGTGTGCTGACAAGAGAACAACTCCTGGACGGTGTCTGGGGGCATAATGTCTATGTGGAGGATCGGACAGTAGATGTCCATATTCGGCGACTACGGAAGGTTTTAAATACCAGTAATGCTGCAGACCTGATAAGAACTGTTAGGGCTGTGGGATATTGCTTTGAAAAGGGTTAAATACCCTTTTTAGTCGCTAGCTTTAGCGACGTGTTTGCGCAATCTTTCGAGGAGGCCTTCTACATCACCGTCATGCTTGCTGACCACAGATGAGAATTCCTCCCGGTGGGTGAGCGCCATGCTGACATTTTCAACGATTAAATCAATAATCTGCTGCCTGTCATTCTTGGATTTACGAATACGCCAATCCAGTTTTATTGGCGGGCCCTTTGGACGAAGAATTTGTGAATTAACCAAGACTTCTTTCTTATTCAAAAGCCGAGCCTTCACAATCTTCAAATTCTCGCCAGCATAATCCCCAATACGTTTTTGGTAAGTGGTGATTATGTATTGCTGAAAGAGGTCTTGAAATTCTGATTGTTGATCCTTGCTGGATTTTCTCCAATGTTTTCCAAGAACAAACCGGCCAATAAGAGGCATATTGAAATTCTGGACAACAATTTGGGTAAAGCCAGCCCGTTTTTCAGTATCAGATACATCGGTATTTGATAACAAATCAACAGCTTCTTTGCCGAGTTTTTCCACAAGATTTATCGCGGAAGCTTCGGCCCCAGTTTGCGCGTATGCATGAGATACAGGCAAAAGGATAGACGGTGCCAATGCAAGAAACGAAGTTGCAAGGGCGACGGCAAAGAGTTTTCTAGCTAACATCATCCTCTAGTCACCATTTAGTTCGCTGTAGAGGTCGCTTCTTTAGATGTAGAGTCGTCTTCTTCAAAGAGAAGAGAAACATTACTTTCTTTTGGCTGATCATCTTCCATTTCAAAAGAAATATCAGGAAGAGGAGTCATTTCAGCTTCTCCATCCAAGATCATATTTTTACGGTTCTGGCGATAGAGGCTTCGAACAGTTGCGTAGAAATCGATCGAGTTCTTTTCGATTTCGTCGAGAGATTCGATTGATTTGGAGCGGAAATCAATAGCATTTGCAGCGCCGCGATAGATGGAAAAATAATCTACGTCTTGATTACGGGCCACTAGATTAGCCGGATCGATAAAATACTCACCCACAATGCCAATGGCTTCGCGTGTTGTATTCGGTCCGAGAATTGGAAGAACGAGGTATGGGCCTTCAGGGATGCCCCACACAGCCATCGTTTGGCCAAGGTCTTCTTTTTCGGTGTTCAATTTAGCAACATCAAACAGACCACCAATACCGAGGAATGTGTTCGTAAAGAACGATCCCATATTGTCGCCGGCGCCATCTAAGTCGCCTTGTGCAATGTTGTTTAAAAAGTAAATTGGTTGAGACAGATTGTGTAGGAAGTTGCTGACACTGTCTTGAACGCCTTGCGGAAGGGCGTCTCTATAAATGTGAGAAATGGGCTTCAATGCAACGGCATCAATGGCGTTATTCACATCGAAAAAGTATCTGTTTAAAGGCTCAATCGGATCTGAAACTTCAGTGTAAGTCACGTTTGCTGAATCTTCACCAGGAGGTGTTGCACAGGCGCCAAGCGTACTTGCTAGGACAACTGCCATACAGCCTTTAACCAATGTCGATTTTAACTTCAATGAAATCATTTCTCTACCCAGCTCTTTTAAATAGCTTTCAGCTACACTGCTAACAAACACAATAAAGGTTACGAAAGTCTTTACTCATATTCATAAAGCGTACACTGAAATCAGATAGCAAACCTATCTTAACCCAGTTTCCGCAGATTTTTAGTTTATTATCACATGCATGGTGGCGTGGCTAGTATCCCTTTAGACGTCGTTCTTTTTCAAGAAGGTGTGTTGCTAAAAAGTCGCTGGAATATCGGGCTATTAATCGCTGTACAAAGATATAAATATATGTTTATATCGATAAATATTTTACAGCATGGTGATTTATGGAGCAACTCCTACAAGGCTTACGAGCCGCAGGTGAAGAAACACGTATGAGACTGCTGGTTTTATGCGGACATGCGGAGTTAACTGTGAGTGAATTACTTCAGATTCTGGGGCAAAGCCAACCGCGTGTTTCCAGACATTTGAAATTGTTATGTGAAGCAGGACTTATTGATCGATTTCAAGAAGGCAGCTGGGTTTATTATCGGTTGGCCTCCAAAAGTGAGAATTCGCTACTCGCGCGCTACCTCGTTGATTTAACAAAAGAATCAGATCCCGTTGTCGCTCGGGATCTGGAGCGGCTTGATGCGATTAAGCAAGCGAGAAGTGATGCTGCCACCGCCTATTTCAAAATAAATGCCTCTAGGTGGCATGAAATTCGTTCGCTTCATGCAGATGAAGAGGAAGTTGAAAAATATTTGCTGGAAACGGTCCGGGCTCACGAGGCGAAAACTGGTAGGCAGATTGTCGATTTCTTGGATATTGGGACTGGAACAGGCAGAATGCTTGAAGTATTCGGCCCAGAAGTGGAATATGCCGTCGGCGTAGATACCAGCCGTGAGATGTTGGCGTATGCCCGAACGGCTATTGAAGAAAAAGGGCTTCGGAACTGTCAGGTTCGATTGGGCGATATGTACACACTGCCCATGGCCAATCAATCCCAAGATGCTGTGATTATTCATCAGGTACTGCATTACGCAGATCGGCCAACCGTGGCTATAGATGAAGCACGCCGGGTTTTACGGGCCGGAGGAATTCTAATTATTGTTGATTTTGCCCAGCACGAGATTACGGCTCTTAACGAAGAACACGCCCACAAGCAGCTGGGATTTGAGCTTAAACAAGTTGAAAAATGGTGTGAGAGTGCTGGTTTTAGCAATCTCTCAACACATGTTCTCAAGGGCGATCCCTTGACAGTAAATATCTGGATTGCTGAGGCAAACGGATCTAAAAAAATCTCTAGGAGTTAGTTATGACATTGTCGATCAATTCACAAAATGGATTGCTGGAAAGTCGCCCATCGAACACCGGACGGCGCAATCCCGTGAGTGTATCGTTTGAGTTTTTTCCGCCAAAAAACGACAAAATGGCGGAAAACTTATGGCGAACCCTAGAGAGACTTGAGCCCCTAGATCCCAGTTTTGTGTCTGTGACCTACGGCGCGGGCGGGACGACGCGAGAGCGCACCCATGAAGTTGTGTCCCGTATACATAAAGACACAGCACTTGCACCTGCTGCTCATTTGACATGTGTTGGCGCGTCTATTGGTGAAATCGAAGAGGTTGCAGAGGCTTATTGGGAGGCCGGTGTTCGGCACATTGTGGCGCTTCGCGGTGATCCGCCTGCTGGAGAAAGTCAGTTTACACCTCGTAAAGACGGGTTCAGCGGTTCGGCTGAATTGGTCGCTCATTTAAAGAAAATGCATGATTTTGAGATCAGTGTTGGTTGCTATCCAGAAATTCATCCAGATGCCAGTTCAAGCATAGCGGATCTTGATTATTTGAAGAAAAAAGTGGATGCCGGTGCTACTCGTGCCATCACTCAGTTCTTTTTCGATCCAGAAAGCTATTTGCGTTTCTTAGACAGGGCTGAAGCCCACGGTATTAATATTCCGATTATCCCTGGTATTTTACCCGTAACCAGTTATTCGAGTATTAAGAAATTTGGTGCACAATGCGGCACGCAGGTTCCCGCATGGTTGACCCATTTATTCGAAGGACTAGATGATGATCCTGCGACCCGTAATCTAGTGGCATCAATGGTTGCCGCTGAGCAATGCAAGATATTACAAAAAGCGGGAGTTTCTGATTTCCACTTTTACACGCTCAATCGTGCTGATCTGGTTTATGCTGTATGCCACACCCTTGGTATTAGACCTAAATCTGCTCAACCTGACTAAAAGTCACAATAAACGTTGATATTTGCCCTAAGTATATTGGTTAGAAGCTCATGAAAAAATCTACAAGTTTTGTCCAAATTGAAGCTGCTTTAAAAAATCGTATTTTGGTACTTGACGGCGCCATGGGTACGATGATCCAAACCTTTGATTTAGGTGAAAAAGATTATCGGGGAACAGATTATCTGGAGAGCGCCATTGATCTTAAGGGGAATAGTGATCTGCTAACGGTCACCCGTCCAGACGTTATCGATAATATCCATGATCAATTTTTGGCAGCAGGCGCAGATATCCTTGAAACCAATACATTCAGTGGTACTTCAATTGCGCAAACCGACTATGGGTTAGAGAAGGAAGTTTACCGTCTGAACTATGAGGGTGCAAAACTAGCGCGCACAGTTGCAGACAGGTGGAGTGCTAAAACGCCAGAGCAGCCCCGTTTTGTAGCTGGTGTTTTGGGGCCAACCAACCGGACGGCATCTATGTCACCAGATGTGAATGACCCGGGATTTCGGAATGTCACGTTTGATCAATTGGTCGCGGCTTATGATGAAGCCTTACGCGGCCTTATCGATGGTGGTTCGGACATAATTCTAATCGAAACAATCTTCGATACCTTGAACTGCAAGGCCGCAATTTATGCTGTTTTACGTTACTTTGATGAAATAGGCATGCGCTATCCAGTGATGGTATCTGGAACAATCACGGATGCGTCTGGACGAACGCTTTCGGGCCAGACGGCGGAAGCTTTTTGGGCATCGGTCTCTCATGTAAATCCCATCTCCATCGGATTTAACTGTGCGCTGGGTGCCAAAGATTTACGTCCGCATGTACAATCCGTCGCAACCATAGCCGATACAGGCGTTAGTGTTCATCCAAATGCTGGACTTCCCAATGAACTCGGAGAATATGACGATACACCTGAGTATATGTCTGAAATGCTGGCAGAGTTTGCCGAAAGTGGATTGGTCAATATCGTTGGCGGATGTTGTGGTACACGCCCAGAACATATTAAGGCAATAGCTGCGGCTGTAAAAGTTAAATCCCCTCGCGCCATCCCTGAGGCCGATACAATGTGTCGCCTAAGTGGCCTAGAGCCGCTGTATCTAGATGACACTGTTGGTTTTGTGAATGTGGGGGAACGGACTAACGTTGCCGGTTCTGCTAAATTTAAAAACCTCATCATGAACGGGGAGTACGACGCTGCTCTTGACGTTGCAAAAAGCCAGGTGGAAAACGGGGCGCAAGTTGTGGATGTGAACATGGATGACGCCATGTTGGAAGCCGAAACGGCCATGCCCAAATTCTTGAATTTGATAGCGTCAGAGCCCGATATTAGCCGGGTTCCGCTCATGATCGATAGTTCAAAATGGGACGTCTTGGAAGCGGGTCTAAAAACTGCTCAAGGCAAATGCATTGTAAACTCTATTTCTATGAAGGAAGGTGAAGAAGAGTTTATTAAATATGCGGGAGAAATCCGCCGTTACGGA
>CAJXWA010000214.1 GCA_913062525.1 uncultured Alphaproteobacteria bacterium
TCTTCCTGAACGAGGGCACGGGGCTGCTATTCATACGGGCCGGGGGCGATGTGTGGTTTTTGCCCGGCGTCCCGATCGGTTTGCTCTTGTTCTTAATACGAATACAAATCACGTCGAACAGATGTTTCAGTGCCCCACTGATCGTCATTTCTACGGTCATGGTTTCTTTTCCCCGGACGGACAATACCTATATGCAACTGAAAACGATTTCAACGCAGAGCGTGGTGTCATTGGTGTTTATGCCGCCGTCAATAATTTTGAACGTGTGGCAGAGTTTGACTGCTTCGGAATCGGCAGTCATGAAGCCATATTGATGGCAGATGGAATGACAATTGCCGTGGCTAATGGTGGTATTCTTACACATCCGGATTATCCAAGACAAAAATTAAATATGGCTACAATGAAGTCGTCGATCATTTATCTTAATCGGGTGACAGGCAGACTCATAGGGCAAGTTTATTTGCCGCGTAGGTTGCAAAAATTGTCAATTCGCCATCTGGCTGAAGGACCAAACAGTACGGTTTTCTTTGGAGGTCAACTACAAGCTAATGACAATAAATTTAATAATCTGATTGGATTTCATAAATTGGGGGCCGGTTTGAAATTTGTACCGCTGCCAGATGGATTTAGCCGTAAACTGAAACACTATACGGGCTCAGTTGTGGCCAATCAGAATAAAACTACGATTGCGGTAACATGTCCTCGCGGAAATCAATTGCTTATGATTGACGCTCATGAGGGAAAACTAGCGAAGACGCTGGAATATCCTGATGTTTGTGGTGTCGCCCAAAATGGTTCAGATTTTATAGCCAGCAGTGGACGCGGGGCATTGTATTCGAGCCTAGGGTTCGATGTTGGTCGGTTTAAATGGGCCTGGGATAATCATTTGAGTTTTATGCCATAACAAGCGTTTTTGCCCGCGGGAGATAAAGCTTAACTGTGGTCCCTGTGCCCACCTTAGATGAGATAGAAATATGGCCATTTGACTGTTTGATAAAACCGTAGACCATTGAGAGACCAAGGCCGGTGCCTTCACCAACTTCTTTCGTTGTGAAAAACGGCTCAAAAACATGATCAATCTTTTCAGGGCTAATGCCGCAACCACTATCGGTCACTGACAGCATTACATAATCACCGGGAGGGCACTCAAGTTGTTCCTCTTGCGTGTCGTCAGATAAAATCATGTTTTGGGTTTCTATGCGCAAATGGCCCCCATTTTTCATGGCGTCGCGTGCATTTAGGGACAAATTTAATAATGCGTTTTCCACTTGGCTCAAATCAACCATGCAGTTCCACAAATCAGCGTCGCTGTTGAAGCTGATTTCAATGTTCTCTTCAAGGGTTCTGCGCAAAACATTGATCATGGCCGTCATCTGAGTATCGAGCTTGTTCACCGATGGCATTAAGCGTTGCGTTCGGCTGAAGGCGAGCATACTGCTGGTTAAATCAGCGCCCCTAGCAGCGGCCCGCATAATGGCTTGTAATCGATCTTGAAAATCCACATTATTCTCAGCGGCAATTTCCATCAAAAGTTCAGTGTTACCTTGAATTATGGCCAGAAGATTATTGAAGTCATGGGCAACGCCGCCGGTTAGCTGACCAACAGCCTCCATTTTTTGAGACTGTCTGAATTTTTCTTCAAGCTCACGTTGATCGGTTGCATCTTGTGCCACACCAAAAATTGAAATGACGTCGCCTAAATCGTTGGTTTCGGGAATAACAGTTCCGACTAGGGATCGACTACTGCCATTATCCAATCTAATTTTAATATCAAAATTTCTCGATTGCTTGTGTTTAATCGCGTCCTTCATACTTTGATTGAAGTCGGCCTGATCATCTTGTTCGACGTAGGAGGCCGCACGTTCTAAGTCTATGACGATGTTTTTAGGGTCCAGTCCATGAAAATGATAAAGCTCGTCAGACCAGAAAAGCGTTTGATCTGACAATCTAATTCTAAAATGTGCAAATTGGCCGACTTGTTGGGCGAGCGTCATTTCTCGTTCGCGCTGGAGCAATTTGTCTTCATGGTTCCGCTGAAGAGAAATGTCTCTGACGACGACCAAAGTGCCGACTTGCTCGTCCCATAAAACGGATTGGACGTGGGTTTCTGCGGGAAAAGTAGTTCCGTCGAGGCGTTTTTTTTGAGCGAGAACGTTTGCTATGTTTTCGCCGCTCAGAGCTCTATTTCGAAGATCTAATGTTTGGGCTATTTCAGTATCACTGGAAAGCGCTAAGCTTGCAGTGCCGATCAGATGATCTTTGTGGCCTGCTTTAAACATGTCAACAGCCCCCTTGTTGGCATACCTGATTTCTCCGTTGACTTGAACGATTAGGGCGTCTGGTATGAGTTCCAGAATTTCATGGATCTGCTTTTCATTGTTAGCGAGCGCATCTTTAGCCTTAACCGTTTCTGTAATATCAAGTAATGATAGGAAAAGAGCCCTTTGCTCCTTGTAGTTAATGAAGGTACCGGTTGTTATAACCGTTTTCTTATTGCCGTTTGCGGTTCGGATTTCTAGCTCCTGGCTTTCTAAGCCATGGGCATCATATATTTTGTCCAACAGTTTGGGTTTTTCTGAAGATTTCCAATATAAATCAACCGTTTTTTTTCCAATCAGTTCATTATTCTCAAGTTCAAATAATTCATGGGCATACGCGTTACCGTAAACAAATACCTCATCAACAATTATGGCGAGCGGAATAGGGGCGCCGACGAGAAGAGTTCTAAAAAGTTCTTCGTTCTCACGAGCTTTTTGTCGTTCAGCAACGAGTTCCGATATGTCTGAGCGGACAGCAATAGTGCCTCCCGAAGGCGTGCGGTAATTGGTTAATCGAATTGTTGTTCCATTGTCGAATTCCTGCTCTTCTGTAAAGCCATGTATTCTCAACTGATCACTTCGATTGTTCACCCAAGTCTGATGATCCTCTGGAGGGATGTCGAATTGGCCAGACTCCAATTGTTTCTGGAGTAAATATTTGTAATTAGCGCCGACTTCAAGGGTCTTGGCGACAGAAGGAAAAAGTTCTGTTTGCCTGTTGTTGAACGCCAAGATGTTTTGGTCTTTATCGTACAGAATAAAACCATCAGCAATCACAGAAAACGCTTCGGTCACGTCGTGAGGGAGGTAGTTGAAAGGTCTGCTATCTCTATATTTTTGGAGAATAAGTGGACAAGCCATGTCAAGAAATATTTGAGTTTCTTTGTCGACTAAACTAGCGTCAGAATACCAAATGTGGATTTGAAATGATTTCGTCTCTTTGATATTTTTGACCCAATAGGATACTCGGTATTTAGTGTTTGATCGGGGACCATCAGATGTTTGTCCTGATGCACTCGTCTGGAAATTTTCTTTCGCAGCCTCTCGGTCGTCACTTGCTAAAATTGTGTTTTCTGGGAATTGTGTGTAAAGAGATAAATCATCTGTTTTGGAAAAGTAAACCGAGAACGTAACCGCATCAGCGCCAATGCAGTTTTTAATTATCTCTAAACCGCTAGACAAAGAGGTTAGTTCTTTTTTGTGCCATGCCAAAAATTCACTAACACAATCAGAAATATTATAACACGTACTCATACTTACTCCAGAAATCCCCATAAAAACAAGATGTCTGCAAAACACTTAATACTAAAGCGCAGCCACAATTAGGGACGCGTTAAGTATTAAGTCTAATGCAATTTACGCCAAAAGTGGAGTCGGGAAATTTCGCGCTGCCTTTGTGTTGTTTAATTTGCATGCCCAATATAACCTTAAGAAAAATAAGTTTGATAAATTTCAATGGATTGTCTGTCTGTAAAATCAGGGGTGAAAAACAAAAATGCTTGGTCAAATCAAATATCCACACTTGTTCACTCCTCTCGATCTGGGATTTACTAAATTAAAAAACCGGGTGTTGATGGGATCAATGCATACGGGGCTTGAAGAACGAGAAGGCGGCTTTGAGCGTATGGCGGCCTATTTCGCAGAACGGGCTCGCGGCGGTGTTGGGATGATTATTACAGGGGGCATCTCGCCGAATATGGAGGGGGGCTTCGGTGCAAAGTTATCAACACCTGAAGAGGCGTTACGGCATAAATTGGTAACTGATGCAGTTCATGCGGCTGATCCGGATGTAAAAATGTGTATGCAGATATTACACATGGGCCCGTTGGCACATGGAGAGGACGCGGTGGCACCATCTGCTGTTCGATCCCGTATATCTCGGCAAACGCCAACTGAACTTGATGCTGCGGGAATTGAAAAACAACTCTCCGACATGGTGAATTGCGCTGAAATGGCGAAAAAGGCCGGTTATGATGGGGTGGAAGTTATTGGCTCAGCCGGATATCTTCTCAGTACTTTCTTAGTAGAAAAAACAAACCGACGAACTGATGATTGGGGCGGAAGTTTTGAAAATCGTATGCGTTTTCCGGTAGAGTGTATTCGCAGGATCAGAGAAGCCGTTGGCACCGAATATATCCTAATTTTTCGCATTGCGGCCATGGACATGCTTGAAGGTGGTATGTCGTGGGATGAAGTCGTGCAGTTGGGCAAGGCAATAGAGGCTGCTGGTGCAAATATCATGAGCACCCATTTCACATGGCATGAGGCAACAGTGCCCACTATTGCAACAATGGTTCCAAGGGCGGCCTTTACTAGCGTTACCGGTAGGCTCCGTAAAGAATTGTCTATTCCTGTAATTACCAGCAACAGAATTAATATGCCCGATGTGGCGGAAGATGTTTTGGTGAGAGGGGATGCAGATTTGGTTTCCATGGCACGTCCAATGCTTGCCGACCCGGATATAATTATCAAAACCCTTGAAGGGCGTGAAGATGAAATAAACACCTGTATTGGCTGTAATCAGGCATGTCTCGACCATACATTTACGGGCCAAGAGGTAAGCTGCCTCGTCAATCCGCGGGCATGTCATGAAACATTGCTGGAATATAAACCCACAACCAGTCAGAAGAGGATAGCCGTTATTGGCGCAGGGCCCGCTGGTTTATCTTATTCTGAAGTTGCGGCCAAACGAGGACATCAAGTCACGCTCTTTGATGCGGCTGATGAAATTGGGGGGCAATTTAACTTGGCCAAAAAAATCCCGGGCAAAGAAGAGTTTTATGAAACGCTTCGTTATTTTGCCAAAATGATTGATGTGCGTGGTATCGAACTTCGCCTGTCAACCATAGTTACGGCAGATATGTTGAGGGCTGGCGGTTTTGACGAAATCGTCATTGCAACGGGAATTGAGCCAAGAGTACCGGAATTAGAGGGAATTAGTCATCATAAAGTAGTGAGTTATATTGACGTTATTAAAGGCATCAAAACAGTGGGTAAATCTGTTGCCATTATGGGAGCAGGTGGCATCGGATTTGATGTTGCAGAATTGATTTCTCATAAAGGGAAATCGGCATCTCTTGATATAGATACTTTTGCAAAAGAATGGGGCGTAGATTTTAAAAATCATCCTCGCGGCGGGCTCGGACATACGGGCAAAAATGCTCCGCA
>CAJXWA010000215.1 GCA_913062525.1 uncultured Alphaproteobacteria bacterium
TGGCCCTGGGAATCTGGTAAAATGGAAGAAACGAGCGAAGGGAAGCGAAGATCCTCTTTTCTTCATTGAAGCTATGCAAAGCCGCGAGACACGTGGGTTTATTAAACGGGTTTTGACAAACTTCTGGATTTATAGGCATCGTTTAGGTCAAGAACTTCCAGCGCTTGATGATATTGCCCAAGGACGTTGGCCGCAATATCACTCAATGGACGCTAAAAATGGAAAGGTTGCGAAAAATGCCCGGAATTGATGAGAGCCGACCATTTGTCTCTGTGAAAATTGCAGTCCTAACCGTGTCTGACACGCGCGGCCTTGCAGAAGATCGCTCAGGCCAAACGCTAGTTGACCGTATTGAGACGGCTGGACATACACTCGCTGACCGAAAAATTGTAAAAGACGAAGTCGCCGACGTCCAAGTCGTATTAAAGGAATGGATCGCATCTGACCGGGTCGATGTGATTATTTCAACGGGTGGCACTGGTGTTACCGGACGCGACATTACGCCAGAAGCATTCTCTGGGCTCTACGAAAAAGAAATCCCTGGCTTTGGTGAGCTATTTAGGATGCTCAGCTATCAGAAAATTGGAACATCAACTATTCAGTCACGGGCAACAGCCGGCGTTGCAGGCGGCACCTATCTCTTTGCGCTTCCCGGATCAACGGGTGCCGTAAAAGATGGCTGGGATGATATACTTGTTCATCAATTAGATTATCGTTTCATGCCCTGTAACTTTGTTGAACTGTTCGATCGCCTTCAAGAACACCAAAAACGAAACTAATCCTAATTTTTGACTTTTACCCGTCCCACGCACACAGATTATTAATGAGTCCACTGCTAGGATATACTGATAAAAATAATATTGGGGGACGAATAGCAAGGGCATGGCCAAATTCTTTACCGTCGGAAAATACCGATCTCATAACAGAAAAGACCATCGCTTCGCGCTGCCACTACTCAGCCTAATCGTTGCCGGACGTCCCATAGAAACATATGACTGGAGCCTTGGTGGATTTAGGATATCTGATTATAAGGGCCGCCCTCCTGTAGGGGACGCTGTAGCTGTGACGGAACTTTCTTACTCACCGGAACATCGGGCACAGGTCGCATGCAAAGCAACCGTTACGCGCGTTATTTTGGGGAAAAACCAAGTTGCATTCTCATTTAAAGAACTTGATGAAGCGGGTTTCGCCTTTTTAGAAGCCGCAAGTGTGCAAAGATTGTCGATTTTGGCAAATCAGAAATAATCACATTCTTACAAATGTTCTTGATACGTTCTCATTATTTGATATACTTGGGAATGGTAGATAATCCTCAAAAACCAGTAGATGATCCGCGCATTCGCGGCAGAGGCGCCACATTCAACCCAACTGGCCGGTTTTGCAATGAGGAACGAGAAATTATCTCCGATGACTGGAGTGATTTTCGATCTGAAGAGGCAGCATTCCAAACAACTATTATTCTAGAGACTGCAAGATCGATCCTTAGCCGAAATACGTCCCCTGACCTTCCGTTCGATCGATCAATAAACCCGTACCGGGGTTGCGAGCATGGTTGCATTTACTGCTATGCGAGACCAACTCACGCCTATATGGACTTGTCAGCAGGACTTGATTTTGAAACAAAATTATTTGCTAAACCCAATGCTGCGAGCTTGCTCCGGAAAACCTTGAGCCATAAAAAATACAGCTGCAAACCCATTGCCCTTGGAACAAATACCGATCCGTATCAGCCCACTGAAAAAAAACTGAAGATCACCCGCAGTATTCTCGAAGTTTTGGCGGAGACAAAACATCCTTTCACAATCACAACAAAATCAGACCTGGTAACGCGAGACATCGATATAATTTCAGAGACAGCAAAAGAGAATCTGAGCTGTGTCTGTATATCTGTCACCAGTTTAGACAATAAACTTTCCCGCCTTATGGAACCTAGAGCTAGCGCTCCCCATAATAGATTAAAAGCGATTGAGACACTTGCGTCAGCCGGTATCAAAGTCATTGTTCAAATCGCACCTGTCATTCCGGCGATCAATGATATGGAAATCGAACAAATTATGAAGGCTGCAAAAGACAGCGGTGCATCTCAGGCAATCTATATACCCGTCAGATTGCCCCATGAAGTCTCCGATTTGTTTAAGGGGTGGCTTGAGCAACATTACCCAGACCGCGCCAGCAAAGTCATGAAACTCATTCGGTCCATGAGAAATGGACGTGAGAATGATCCTGATTTTGGCGGCAGGATGAAGGGTAATGGTCCTTATGCTGATTTAATCCGAATGCGATTTCAAAATTCGGCACGGCACTTGAAGCTCGATAACCGTATGTATGACCTGGATACCAGCTTATTCATCCCGCCTCAAAACCCCGGAGACCAGCTTTGTCTTCTTTAATGCGATCCATTATCACGGTCCGAAAATCAGCGCTTGTCATTTAATAGACGATCGGTCTATAAATAGTAATGCAGCACTTACACCCCATAAAGCGTCCTCGCGGTCGCCCACCCAAAAAGACCGATGGTCAACTGGATACGAAAGACCAGCTCATCCGTCAGGGAACTACTATTTTAACTGAAAAGGGATTCTCCAGTACAGGAATCGTCGAAATTTTGCGGGAAATAAATATCCCCAAGGGCTCTTTCTATCATTATTTCGCCAGCAAAGATGAATTCGGATTGGCTGTTGTCGAGAATTTCGGAACCTATTTTGCTCGCAAACTCGACAAATGGTTACTCAATACAGATCGAGCCCCCTTAGATCGCATGGTAGATTTCATAGAGGATGCTAAAGACGGAATGCGACGTTATGACTTTCGTCGTGGATGCCTGATTGGCAATTTGGGGCAGGAACTCGGATCGCTAAATGAAGACTTCAGAGATCCATTGGAAACCATATTCTTGGATTGGCAGGCGCGTGTCGCCCGTTGCCTTGATGATGCCAAGGCGTCTGGCCATATCCCGACCGCACTCAACACAGACGAAATGGCCGCGTTTTTCTGGATAGGTTGGGAAGGTGCTATTTTAAGATCAAAGCTCGTGAAATCTACAGATCCACTGGATTTATTCGCATCTGTATTTTTCTCGAGCCTCTCCCACAAGCCCCCAGTAATCGAGCGTAATAAATAAGGACCAAATAAATGAAAGCTATTTTGATTACCAAAGAAGATGATGCCTACGAGTGTAAACTGACGGACATTACAGAAGATCAACTGCCCGAAGGAAACGTCACCGTAAAGGTCGACTACTCCACATTGAACTATAAAGACGGCCTGGCAATCACGGGAAAATCACCTGTCGTTCGCAAATTTCCGTTGGTTCCGGGCATTGATCTTGCCGGCACAGTAGAAAGTAGCAGCCATGCTGATTACAAAGCTGGCGATCAGGTTGTCTTGAACGGCTGGGGCGTTGGCGAGGTTCATTCTGGTGGTCTTGCTGAAAAAGCGCGACTTAACGGTGACTGGTTAGTTCCGCTCCCCAGTGCCTTCACGCCAAAACAAGCAATGGCTATCGGAACCGCCGGTTACACATCAATGTTATGTGTGATGGCTCTAGAACAACAAGGCGTAACACCAGACAAAGGTGAAATACTTGTAACAGGTGCCGCTGGTGGTGTTGGAAGTGTCGCGATCTCCATCCTGGCCAAGCTGGGCTATACTGTTGTTGCCTCTACCGGCCGTCCGAACGAAGCTGAATACCTGAAGTCACTGGGAGCTTCCTCAATTATCGATAGAGCTGAGCTATCCTCTCCGGGTCGCCCGCTTGGTAAAGAGCGGTGGGCTGGCGCTGTCGACACAGTAGGAAGCCACACTCTTGCGAATATTTGCGCGTCTATGAAGTATGGCGGTGCCATTGCGGCTTGCGGCTTGGCTCAAGGAATGGATCTTCCAGCAAGTGTCGCGCCGTTTATTCTGCGCGGCGTCATATTACATGGCGTCGATAGTGTTTATTGCCCGCGCGAGAAACGCATTGCAGCATGGACACGTCTTGCAAGCGATTTGGATATTGCTCACATTGAACTGATTACCAACGAAGTTTCATTGTCCGAAGCCATTCCAACAGCAAAAGACTTACTAGATGGAAAAGTACGCGGCCGTACCGTTGTAAATGTAAACGCCTAACAGAGAAGCATATCAAAATGACTGACTATCCTATTAGCCGCTATTCAGTACCTGATGTTATGGACTTACCTGAAGATCTGCGTGACATGATCCTTGGCGTTCAAGAAAAGGCAGGGTTTATTCCCAATGTCTTTCTCACTTTGGCGCATCGGCCGGACGAATTACGGGCTTTTTTCAACTATCATGACGCCATCATGCTGCGGGAAGGCAACCTGACCAAAGCTGAAAAGGAAATGATTATTGTCGCAACCTCATCCGATAACAGCTGCCTTTATTGCGTTGTTTCTCACGGTGCACTCTTGCGAATTTACTCGAAACAACCACTCCTTGCAGATCAATTAACAACTAATCATCACAAGGCTGACATCTCAGATAAACAAAAAGCCATGATCGACTTTGCGCTAAAAGTATCTAACCATGCAAAATCCATCAATGAAGATGATTTCGCAGCCCTTAGAGCTCATGGTCTTAATGATGAAGATATCTGGGACATTGGTGCAATTACAGCGTTCTTTGGCCTCAGCAATCGTATGGCTAATCTGACCGCAATGCGGCCCAATGATCAGTTCTATACAATGGGCCGGTAATTTGCGCCTACCAAACTTTAGTTACGAGCGAAATATCGACGGACTAGTCGCCGGTATTGATGAAGTCGGACGGGGCCCGTTTGCGGGTCCCGTTGTGGCTGCTGCGGTGATCCTTGATCGTTCCAATTATCCGCCTGGAATGAACGATTCAAAAAAACTCTCAAAGGCCAAAAGAGAAATCCTTTTTGCTCGAATTCTTGCGACGTCACATGTGGGGATTGGAGAGGCAAGTCCGGAAGAAATAGACGAGCATAATATCCTTCAAGCAACCTTTATTGCCATGAAGCGAGCCCTTCATAATTTGGAATTTACACCCGCCGCCCTACTTGTTGATGGGAACAGAGATCCCAAACTTGGACCACCAACACAACTTATTGTAAAAGGAGATAGCGTCTCACTCTCCATTTCAGCGGCCTCTATTGTTGCAAAAGTAACACGGGATCGGAAAATGTGCACCCTCTCGGAGCTGTATCCTCACTACGGATGGGAGAGAAATTCCGGTTATGGAACGGCCGAGCATCGCAAGGGCTTGAGTCTTTATGGTGTCACACCACAACATAGGCGAAGTTTTGCGCCTATCAGAAAAATTTTAGATGCGCATGAGGTCAAGAATTAACAGTTTCGTCTAACATGCTGATTCTACGAAATATATTGACGATACGAATCGAGCGAATCAGTATTGGG
>CAJXWA010000216.1 GCA_913062525.1 uncultured Alphaproteobacteria bacterium
TATCCTGCAATACGTGCGCCGCCATCACTGCTAACTTCGGGACCCACATCATTAAGGACGGCAGCTGCCACATATTGGGGAACCAAACCGGCAAGCCCCATGGTGAGGAGCCCGCCAAGTGATGTCCCAATGAATACGGCCTTTGTAATATCCGTGGCTTGGAAAAATGCCATTATGTCGCCCAAGTAGACTTGGGGGTTATAATTTGCGTGATCCTTATCATACTCAGACTTTCCGCGCCCTCTATAGTCGAGGGTGTATACAGCTCGATCTTTAGAGAAATGCTCAGCAAACTCTGCAAAATCACCTGAATTTCGCGTTAGACCAGAGAGGCAAATAAGAGGAAGCTTTGAGCTGGATGTGCCGTATTTTCGGTAATATAAATCCAGACCGTCGTTCGATTTGTAGAAGCTCTCTGAGTATGTCATATGACCCGTCTGTTGTTAAACGCCCACAAGTGGGAGCATCTGGGTAAGATTTGTGATTTGAAAGTCGGGTCCAGATGGTAAGCGTTCGTCAGCCTGCCCAAAACGATTGCACCAAATGGCATTAAACCCGAAATCTTTGGCAGAATAGGCATCCCAACCGTTGGACGATTGGAACGAAATATGCGCCGCACTGATATCCAATTTTTCGACCGCCAATTCGTATACGGACGGATGTGGCTTAAAGATGCCAACATCTGCAACCGAATAAATGCCATCTAGCAAATCCGCGATACCGGCGTTTTCAACGGCTGCGTCCAGCATTTCAGGGGAGCCATTAGACAAAATCGCACATTTTATGCCGGCGGCTTTTAGGCTCTTGAGCGTTTCTGGAACTTCGTCATAGGCGCTCAATTTTAAATACAAATCCATCAACCGCTTTTTTAGCGCTGCATCGTTCATGTTAGCTGACGCCAATGCAAAATCGAGTGCATCTTCAGTTACATTCCAAAAACTGATGTAGTTTCCTTGCAAACTGCGAAGCCATGTATATTGCAATTGTTTGAGGCGCCAGACGTCAGAAATGACTTTCCAATTGTCACCCAATGCTTTTTGTTCTTGGCGGGCGGCAGCGTCCACATCAAAGAGTGTTCCATAGGCATCAAATACACAGGCTTTGATATTTTTTAACGGCGTATTGGTCATTATTTATCGCTTTCAAGGGTTGCGCGCCCATAGTAGGAGTGTGGCCTATCCTGTTATTATTTCAAGCAAATAATCAATTTAGTTCGTCGAGTTTCCCCGTGCCAAATCTGATCCAATTTTGACGACGCGATATTCTCCAGATCCAACAAGTTGCCGGTAAACTTGTAAATTTTCCATGACCCGCTGAACATAGTTCCGGGTTTCGCTAAAGGGTATAAGTTCAATCCAATCTATGGTGTTGATATCGCCGCGGCGAGGATCTCCCCAGTCCTTTATCCATCGTCTAACGCGAGACCCACCAGCATTATATGACGCGATCGCTAAAATGTAGGATCCGTCATTTCTGTTAATTAATCCGCCGAGATACGTACTTCCCAGTAACGTATTATATTCAGGGTCTCGGGTGAGTTTCGACTTGGTATATGGCAGTCTTAACTTCCGTGAGACAGATCGTGCCGTTGCAGGCATCAATTGCATCAACCCAAGGGCCCCAGCCCTCGAAACAGCGTCGGTTGCAAACGCGCTTTCTTGACGGGTTATGGCCATTATGAGCGCGGTTTCAATGGGAGGCGTTATCGGTGAATAGGAATGAGTTGGCCAACTAATATCGGGTAATTCGGTTCCCAGTTGAGAGGCCCGTTTTGCAACGGCAACGGAGTAGTCGGGACGGCCAATATCTTTGGCTAACTGACCCAAATACGCATAATCATCCGACACTACAGCATCTTCAGTCATCTTTAGAAGGAAGCCGCGCGTTTGTTTTTCTTGGCCGAGCTCGGCTAAATGCCGAATGATTTTAATCTGTTCATGGGCGTCAAGGCGCAGTCTGGCTTCTGCGCCGGTACTGGAATTCCGGCGCAAATCTGGTGCCCGTTTGAGACCGAGCTCACTCATGGCAACTTGTCCATAGAACGTTGAGCTGTATTTCGACGCTTCTTCGTACCAATAGGCGGCTGATTGTTTGTCTTTCATAACCGCGTACGTGCGGCCGATCCAATAAGCCCCGCGGGAGCGACTAATGGGAAAGCTAACATTTTCATACAACCGAGTAAAATGCTCCAGTGCGACCTCATAGTCATGAAGAAAACGAAGTGATATCCAACCTGAAAGCCATTCGGCGGTGGCAAAACGACCACCGCTTGACATACCGTGATGACTGGACAACCGATAGGCTTGCGAAATGTGGCCAAGTCTTAATAGTTTTCGGGCCTGTATTTCGCGTTCCGGCCACCAAATCTCTGGATAAGGAGCATCTTTTCCGTATTTGAGGAGAAGTGTCCTTGCATCTTCATGTTTACCTTTTCGGCGTCGCCATTTTATCCGGTCAAAGGCGAACCCAGCATCCGTATGGAGCGAGCGGGGGACTTTTTTGATAGCACCATCAACATTTTTTTTCATGCGCATTAGCCGAATACGAGCAATTGCGACACGTTTTTCAGCTGTTGAAACACGATCTAGCATTCGGATAGCATCAACAGAGCGGCGATCCCAAAGCAGGCGATCAAGGCGAAATTCATGATCTTCACGAGTTAAGAGATTTTTATGAGATTTGAGGAATTTACGTTCTAGACCTTCACTAAAATTCCCGATGCTCCACGCCTTTTTAACCCATTCCTCGCCTTTTTTCATTTGTCCGTTAGCGAGCAGCGCTTCACCGTATCTTAGCATGCCCATTCCGGTAAGCGGGGTGCGGTCACTAAACCACGACAAAGTCCGGTCTTTAGAAATGGGGTTCACAAGCGCTTCTTCTGCCCGTCGCATTAAAGTGGTTCGATAAGGCCAATTTGGGTTATCAATTACAAAAGAAGTAATAGCTTCAAAACTGGCACCGCCTTTATAGCTGCGGAGCCACGCCCATCTAATATATTTCGCAGGAAGTTGATATTTGGCTTTTCCCGCGTGGGCGAGTGCTTTTTTCCATTTGCGGTTTTTAGCCTCTTTAAGGGCGCGTAAATAATGAACACGATCGGCTTTGGAAATGAGGCCCGTTGCATAGGGCGGCGGCGGAAACGCAATTCCAATAGGTCGAAGCAAAGGAATAGGGATTGCTGCTGTGGAGGCTGTAATAGTTGGTTTTGGTGAAGATTTTACCGTTGGTTTCTTTGTTGGTGTTGGCGACGTGTTTGGAATTCTCAGATCTTTAACGCGCGGAAGTGGGACGGTCTGTCGTGCCGCAGCGGGTCTAACACTTGAACGCCTATCAATTTCATCATCTTCAATAACGTCGAGAGTATTTGTCAACGCGGAAGCGAGGCCGGGCAGTACAAACGACTGCCCGATCAGCGTGGCTCCCAAAAGAAGCGAAAATAAAAGTTTTCGGTCTCTTATCATAAAATAAATACGGCTTTCGTAAGCAGTGGTTATGAATTCAAACTCTTGTTTGCCATTTCGAATACATCATTTGACAGGTTCTCTGTGGTCAAAATAGATTCCAGTTGGCTTCTCATTAATCTTTGGCGTTCTTCATCATATCTCCGCCATTGACCAAGAGGGCCCACAAGGCGCGCCGCAATTTGCGGATTTGTGGTATTCAGTTCTACAATACGATCTCTTAAAAATTTATATCCTTCACCTGATTTGTTATGGAAGTGTCTTGGGTTTCCACTGGCGAATGCAGAAATAAGAGACCGTACCCGATTGGGGTTTAAGAGTGTGAATGCGGGATGATCGAGTAGAGTTTTCACATCTTCCATGGCTGCATCTCGGGATGACATGGCCTGCAGTGTAAACCATTTGTCTATGACCAATGGATCATTTTCCCAGCGCTTATAATAATCGGCAAGAGCTTCGTCCCGCGCAGGATGTTCAGTGCTCACAAGCCTTGCAAGAGCCGCAATTCTATCTGTCATTATTTTTGCATCAAAATATTGAGAGCGAGCGAGTGTTAAATGGGCTTCATCCCCAGTTGCTGTTAAATACGACAGCGCCACGTTTTTTAGGGCACGATTGCCGTTATTATCAATACCGTGATTTTCTGTATAAATAGTTTTCAAAATACTTTCGAACTGAAGGCCAATGGACTTCACAGCATTTTTCCGCGATTTGTGGATTGCATCCACGTCAACCACCGTCATTTGCTGCCCAATATAGGATTCCCCAGGGAGTGTCATGGCATCAGCTTTAAACGCGGGATCAAGACTGTTGTCCAAAAGAAGATCTTTGAGGGCTTCCAAATAGCTGGCAGGTAATAAATTTAATCCGCTAGCGGCCTCTTCATCAATGCTAGATAAAAGACTTTGTGTTGCGAGCCTTTGTCCAGCTTCCCAGCGATTAAACGGATCACTGTCATTTTTAAACAAGAAAGCTGTATCTGCATCCGCAGGGCTTTTTTTCAATTTTACAGGGGCAGAAAATCCCCTGAATAAAGAAGGTATGGGTTTTTCTGGGATATTTTCAAACGTGATTGTTTGGCTTTTTGTTTTGAAGTCAAAAAGAACACTCCCGTCGCCATCGGGCCCGTCCAAGAGTTCTTGCCCCTTGTTGCCCAAAAGTCCCAATTTTAAGGGAATATGCAGGGCATCCGTATTTTCACCAGCTTTGGGGTTCGTTTGTTCTAGAGTGAGTTGATACTGCTGCGTTGCGACGTCATACACATCGGTTGCGATGATTTCAGGGGTTCCGGCTTGCGTATACCACAATCTGAATTGCGTTAAATCAGTGCCGCTAGCGTCTTCAAGTGCCGATATGAATTCTTCAGTTGTAACGGCTTGCCCATCATGGCGCTCGAAATAAAGGTCCATGCCTTTTCTAAAGTTGCGTTCCCCAAGGAGAGTATGGGCCATACGAATGACTTCTGCGCCTTTTTCATAAACAGTTGCTGTATAGAAATTGTTTATTTCCACATAGCTTTGAGGCTGAATTGGATGGGCGAGGGGGCCTGCATCTTCTGGGAATTGAGCCGCTCTTAACCGTTGGACATCTTCAATCCGTTTTACAGGGGCGGAATTCATGTCAGCAGAAAATTGCTGATCACGGAAAACGGTGAGGCCCTCTTTCAACGTGAGCTGGAACCAATCACGGCAGGTGATCCGATTGCCGGTCCAGTTATGGAAATACTCATGGGCGATAACGCTTTCAATACCATCGAAATCCGCATCTGTCGCGGTGTCTGAAGATGCCAATACATATTTGGAGTTAAAGACATTAAGTCCCTTGTTCTCCATGGCACCCATATTGAAATCACTGACAGCGACAATCATGAAAATATCTAGATCATACTCTCTGCCGTATTTC
>CAJXWA010000217.1 GCA_913062525.1 uncultured Alphaproteobacteria bacterium
AGCAGATCGAGTTGCGCTAAGGTATCACCAGCTTTGTTCTCAAGAACCCTACGCGCGAAGTTCGATCCAAACTGATTAAATAGCCCCCTGGCTCCTGCGAATGCGCAATTTGCTGCAGCAAGCCGTTGTCCAGCCGTTAGCCCAAACTCAAGAGCCTGAAGACCTGCCTCCTTAATACCATCGCGAAGAAGCCAATCTATGGTACCAACAGTCACCATATCTCCAGACCCGCATGTATCACGCACAACAGGTGCCTCAATAGCCTTGAGCCATTTAGCTGACCGCTTCTTCTGTAATAATTCAAGCCCGTCTGCTCCATGTGTTACAATCAAATATGCGTCGTCCCTAATATCCTTAACCGTCACCTGTTCACCAACGCGGTCGTTGGAACACTTCAAAATAGATGTATATTTCAGAGCTTCGGCAAATAAATTTTCATCATCAACCGAGGACGGCTCAAAATAAATTATTGCATTTTCTTTGAAAGCTGAGCGCATTGCTTCCAAAATCGTTTCCGATATTCTGTCTGTGAAGAAGACAGAACAAAGCTTTAAAGCTTCGTTTGCCTCTTCAACTTCAGAAAAGTCTATAGGTTCATACTTTGGATAAGCTTCATTTGTAATAGGGCAGACAAAACTAAAAGAGTGCTGGCCCAGTTTAGTATCAACATTTTGAGCTAAAATTGGAGACTTTCGATCTTGACGCCGATAAATAAAACGAGTGTCTGCTCCAGCTTCAGCGAACTCAGTCACCAACCGATCGCCTATCTCATCATCACCTAACGAAATAACCGGCGCGACCCTTCTTTCAAGCATAGCCAGGGATGTGAGCACGTTACCACAAGAACCACCCAGTGCTTCAAACGGCTCGGTATCGTCTGCATACACTCGGTCCATAACGGTAAATCCGGTGCCTGCGACATCTATGTGTGACATTGTTAACCCTCATCCCCAAATCGCAATTGTACTTGTGACACAAATAACCGCTACTTGTCATGCAACATTTTTTTTAGGTCGAGCTTAATCAGACCTTTTTCCTGAGGCTGCAAGGCGGCCAGAATTTTTACTAGAGCCGGAGGGCCAGTTAGTTCAACCCCAAAAAATGACCATCCTGCATCGCGCCGATCACATACGTCACAAACACTGACGCCAAAACGTCCTCCCAACATAACATAGTCGTTTCCGTTCCTAGATCCACTGTCGCCTACACACAGAAAATTCGGTTTGAGGTGTACTGAACTTTGTGCCAACTTTTTTTCAACAGCCGTTTTGCACGTACCGACTAGACAAATATCAAATGAATGACCACTCTCTACTAGCTTAAGAGGCGCACAGCGTGCGTCGTTGAATTCTTTAAAATCCTTACAAAACCTGGCAGTATCGGAAACGAGGCATTTTTTGATTGTTATTTGCAAGTTGCGACTATTGCGAGGCTTTGTTTCTGCCCATTCTGAGTGCTCAGAAAGCCAAAGATAGGCTTCTTCAATTGCAGCAACCTCTTTCATTGGGATCTCATCGATTTTCACAGCAAGGGACCGAATAAAAGCACCGTTATAATATCCGACCAGTACGTCGTCATGGTATCGCGGAGGTATTATTCTCCGAAGCATATCACCTGCTGAACCTCCACGACCGGTAGCAAAGGCAACAGGTACGTTGTTTTTGAGGAGGTAAACCAAAACGTCCTGGACATCCTTCTTAGGCGGTTGGAAACGCCCCTTGGCTGTGACAACTGTTCCATCATAGTCTAAGATAATGCCTGCAAATGAAGTCTCTGAGAATCGATTGCAGACCTCCTCGTAATCTTCCCATATCGCGCGGGGCTGATCGGTAATATGGTTATTGGCTTTTTGAATTGCCACGTACTTTTGCCGAACGGGCTCAGTCAAAAGTTTATTCACCTCTATAAGCGATGTACCTTCATAGATCTGCTTTGCGAACGGACCAGGGTCTGGTTTTGCCGGATCAACTCCACGCTTAAACCCCAGCTGCTCGACAACGACAAGAGCATCTAATATCGCTGTGGCACTATCAAACCTTGTGCAAGCGCCGTAGCTCTTTTGCACAACCTGAACACTCACAGGGAGAGCCGCACGCAGCTCTTGCCAGATACAATCTGTTTCCGCTCCTGTGAGGGCTAAAATAAAAGTGTTATCCAGCCGGTGTTGAAGTAATACATGACGGCCGTGCGCAAAGTTTCTAAAATCTGTCACCTGAACTTGACAGATAGCGGTTTCCCACAAAGAAGTTTCGATGACAGTAGCTGCTGCAAGTAATCGCGGGTCAGCAAGAATAACGAGGACAGACTCTGGTGCGATCTCCCATGCTGGTTTAATGATTGGTAATTGCTGGCGCTTAGTTAAAACTTCTTTGACTGAGTTCCCAAATTCGATACGACCTGACTTCTCAAATTCGGGAGCAAATAATCTATCAAAGGCATAAAGAATTCCAGTAACAGCGGACATCAACGAATGTGTCGCAAGAAATCCGTCCTTGGCTTCGAAGACTGGTAAATAATGTATAGTTACGTTTGTCGCTTGAGAGCTCAGGCTTGTTAGTGGGCTTTCCAAGGCACTTGTTACAATATGAATTTCATCAGCTCTGCGAGTAAGAGCTGTCTGCAAGGAAGCAATAACATCAGGGTTCTTTCCGCGGGCGCTAAAAATCCAGACTTGTGCGTCGGCAAGATTCTCAAGTCCGAGAGTAAACTCTAACGGGGTTTGAACAATAGTCGGTTCGTATTGTGCGGTGTCCCTACAGCGCTTAAGAAACAATGTAGATCCAACAGATCCCCCAGAGCCTATAGCAAAAACGATCTTATTCTCCCCAGACTTTATCGCCAATGCCAGCCTGACCAGGTCCTCATTTTCTAGAAGGTCTATTGTTGAAACCAGTCGGTCAAGTTTGTCGGAAAAAATCAAAACTGATGACCTCGTGAGCAAATCCTATATTGTGTCATGATTATTTCCGTAACCGTCGTAAAGGGGCCCAGCTAACCAAACGTGAACAATCTCACTATCAGTTTCATCGACACTTCTCGCGGCAAGTTTATCAGCGTCAAAGCTATATCTGAGTGTCTCAATGTATTGTATGGTGAGCTCATGTTCAATTGCTGCCATCAAAGCTCCGACTGCCATTACCTTACTTCCAAGAGGTGACAATATCATGTTCGGAACATAATAGTCTTTTGTAGCTTTTTCGTAGCGACGCAAAAGCTCGCTGATAGTCCGGTAGCTATCAAGCGGATTGCGCTCTGAAACATAAATAAAATCGCGAGTATCAACCTTCCAGCCGTCTTGCAAGATATCACAGTACTCCGAAATAAGATTATCAGCCTCTCTCGGATCCCTCGCCGGGAATGGGAGAACGGGGCATATTTTTTTTAGAGTGGGATTGTTGCTACGAATTGCTTCGAGTACAGACTTTTTTCCGGGAGCCAATTGAGGCAACCATATTCCAGCAAGAGGCCCTTCCTGAGATGGTTGTCGCAAATGGCTAAAACCTAAAACATTTCGCACTTGATCATCAGGTTCACTCGAAATACAGCCATCCAACGCGGGGTTGGATGCAAGAATCAAATGGAAATTGATATCTGACAAGTGTTCGCAATATTTAAGAAGAATTAACGCTGTAGGAAAAGAAAGGCCTATAGAAATAGCACTTAGATCCAAAACCACATCTGTGTACCCTTTAAGCCAATCTTTTTTGGCTCTTTGCTTCTGAAAATATTCTCGTATACGCATTCCACCAACAGGGGCACCATCATCTGCAAAAATGTTAATCGGCACGATTTCTATGTCCCTTATAAGCCCCTTTAAAAGTGACTCATTTTTGTCGGCTGCGGCCCTTAAGTCGCGGTCAGTCTCTCCACGTTCCTCTCGGAAAAGTATCGCACTTAAGCGTGAGCCCATAATACCTGCAAGCGTGCTGGAAATTGTAGAAGATCGGGGATCAAACCCTGCACCTGCCACTATCAAACACTTTCGGGCAGGATCCGTAAAGTACTCCCGAAGGAACGTATCTGCATCAGCGTCAAAATGAGTAATACAGTTTTCCCAATGTCGTCTACTCACTTTTGACTTCTCCTTCGATGATATCCGAAATATCTTCCAGCGACCTCTTGAGAAACCCGCCTTTTTTAAGGGTCAGTCCCTTTCCAAGACAGACAAGACCTGACAATTCAACTAGATACCATTTTTTGCTTCCTTGCCCATAATTTCTGATAACATTGATCGCTCCATATGCGACAGCAAACTTAAGTACACGCGCTGCTGGATCATTGTTCTCAAGTGTCTTTATCTCCTCTTCGTCTATTGCAATAGCATTAGCTCCAGGCCCGAGCGGGGCGTTGGGCTTGTGGGTCTCTACCGTACAATCAAGTGCGATTGAATCGATGAGCAAGCGGACAGCCTGAGCATATGGAAAGTGCCAAGCATCTATAATTTCATTAGCTTTACGCTTAAGAATTGTTTGTTGTAGTGCGGGTGACAACGCCGGATCTTTTTGTGTTATGGCTTTGTTTTCCATAACGAGAACGAGCTCTCCTGCAAAGTTGAGAAACAGTTCCGCATTGTCATTGCTAGCATCACAGACTGTTTCCAACCCATAATGCAAGGGCCTGCCATAATTTTTATGAAGATAAATTCTAGCGGCGTCCGCTACTGAATTATCCGCCTTGAGAGGCACACGCGGCTCCGGATCAGCTTGCTCGAAAAGATCAAGTTCTTGTTCCGACACCCTTACGGCGTACCGATGCAGAAGTATTCGGACCATAGCCATTTGTAAATCTTCGAAAACGTCTTGAGATTTGGTCCCTTTTGCAAAGTCTGATACCATTTTTTCGATTTTCAATCGTCTATTTTTTGTGATTGATAAACGTCGCTGATCTTTATCAAGCTGGCTTTCAAGGTCTCGGATCCTTGAAGGTGTTATAGTTCCTATGTCGTTACTAAGGAGTGCGCCTAAACGCCTATGATTTCTCTCGTGAAGGCTTTGCACTCGGCTTAGGTATCTGTCTGCCATATCTGACGCTAGGGACCGAAAACGGGTACGGTTCTTTTCACGATCCTGCCCATGATTCTGCATGTAAATATCGATATAATCACGCCCTTTGGTTAGTCCGCTATGTTCCTCAATATCTTCGACACCCAGGACGGCTTGAGGTGTCAGTGCATCGACTCTCGTCATCATCCAACGGCCGATTTGTATTTCTCGCCTGGCAAGCAGCCTGAACAGAGAGATAAACTGTGTGGGGTGCAAGGTGTGTACGTCGTCAAGTACAACAAGCGGCTTCAAAGTTATCGGTTTACCATCCCA
>CAJXWA010000218.1 GCA_913062525.1 uncultured Alphaproteobacteria bacterium
CTGCTGGGCTACTTGCGGGAGCAATTCCGGGCTTCACCATTGCTATGGGCGTTGTCCTCACCCTACCCTTCACCTTCGGCATGACGCCAATTCAGGGTCTGTCCACTATGATCGGCGTGTTCGTTGGCGGATTGTCTGGCGGTTTGATGTCCGGCATGCTAACGGGAATACCCGGCACCCCCTCATCAGTTGCAACAACGTTTGATGGTTATCCAATGGCCAAAAGTGGGCGAGCGGGCCTTGCATTAGGGTTAGGCGTATGGTCTTCATTCTTTGGCGGCATAATAAGCGCTATTGTGTTGATAACATTGGCCCCTCGTCTTGCATTTCTCGGGCTTGAGTTTGGACCATGGGACTATTTTGGCCTCATCCTGTTTGCATTGACTATCACTGTTTCATTGGCGGGCGGAAATCTTACAAAGGGTGTTATCGCTGGTCTGCTGGGACTGTTTGCTGCGACAATCGGCGAAGATGAAATAAACGGTGTTGCCCGGTTTACATTTGAGTTTGATGACATAAGGCAAGGATTTGCGTTCCTACCAGTTTTGATTGGTCTGTTCGCATTCTCGCAGCTGCTATCAGATGTTGAAGACAAAGACGCCGCACGCGCTCCCCTAATGAAAAAGACAGCCGGCCGCGTCACCGTAGATCATTTGGGCGCAATTAAACTAGTCCTCTCTCACTGGGTAAACCTTCTCAGATCTAGCATGATTGGCATATTTACGGGAATTTTGCCTGCGGCAGGAAGTTCGATCTCAAACATTCTCGCGTATGATCAGGCCCAAAAAGCCGCTAAAAACCGCGATGAATTCGGTAAGGGCGCAGTAGACGGCATCATTGCCCCCGAAAGCGCAAATAACGCGACAGCGGGTGGATCCTTGATCACCATGATGGCGCTCGGCATTCCGGGCGACGTAGTGACGGCGGTGATGATTGGCGCCCTCATGATCCATGATATTGTCCCGGGCCCGTCCTTTATCCAGGATGAGCCAATACTGGCATATGGCGTTATCATCGCGTTTTTCCTGGCGCACTTTTTTATGGTTATTCTTCAATCCTTTACTTTGAGAATTTTCCTACATATCACCCGTGTTCCCATGTACACGCTTGTCGCCGTTATCTTGGCCTATTGCTCCATCGGAGTGTTTTCATTACACAATGTCTCCTTCGATATGTGGGTAATGCTGGGCTTTGGGATCATTGGTTACGTCCTTAAAAAACTCGATTTTCCCCTCGCCCCCATGATCCTTGGTGTGGTGCTGGGTAAATTGGCGGAGGTTAATTTAGCCAGAGCAGTTTCAATCAGTGACGACTTGACCTTGTTTGTAACCCGGCCATGGTCACTGTTCTTTGTTCTTCTCGCCGTGATATCGGTCATTTTTCCGTTTTATCAAAATGCGACTGAGGGAAGTAAGATTGCCAAATTCTACGTTCCAGTGTCAGTACTCGCCCTGTCTGCCCCATTATTTTTGATGGAAAGCCCGTTCCGCGCCGGTGTTGGCGGGATATTGATCTTCATCTCGATTTTTCTTGCGATAAAGTCCCTACGCTCAAGATAGGAACTTACGGGTTCATTTTTTTAACTTCAAAGCTTTATCGCGCGCTTAGCTTTCTCCTCCTAGCGTGGGAGGGAAGCCAAATAGCGTCGAGAAACGGCGATGCCTCTCAACTTCCATTATCGCGTATTGTTGCCGAACATTACTTAATCAAGGGCGGCGATAGCGCCCACTTCGAACAACATTCCATCAAGAGCTAACCTTGGAACAGGGACAAGGGTTTGGGCCGGCAAGTGATATCCAAACTCAATTTCTCATTTTGGGCGTGAGCTTGATTTTGATGCCAATCGCTCATAATTAGTAGAACTCCGATTATTAAGAATTGAATTACTTTGGTCATTTCACACTCCCTTTATTTTGGACAAACGCCATCGCCCCGAAAATAGAGTTTTGCAGCAGGCTTGTGTTTTGATTTAGTGGATCGAGACGGACCCTAAACGTTGAAGCTTATCTGGGTTTCTCATAATGAATATTTCGGATATGCAATCGTCGCCATCAAATTCAAACGCTACACTAACGCACACCGTATCTTGCGTTTTTAAGATAAACCCCTGAAGGCCATTTACTTCAGTTGCAACCCATTCATAGTCTTGCCAAAAACGATGTAACCCTCGAGAGATAAATCTGGAAATCTCAGCAACACCGGTGAGAATTTTCGACACTGACGTGGCTTTCCCGCCATGGTCAGCAACAAATTGTACATCTGTCGCAAGAATTTCTTCAAGAATAAATGTATCTCCGCTCATAACCGCTCCTTGAAAAGCATCTAACAACTTTCGTTGTTTTTCCGCCGTTGTGGTATGTCGGGATTTGTCCTTTTGAACATGGATTTTGGCCCTTGAAACAAGCTTACGGCAAGCACTTTCGCTGATCTCTAACGTTTTCGAGACATCGGCGTAATCCACATCAAATATCTCCCGAAGAAGATACGCGGCCCTTTCTTTTGGTGACAATCGATCAAGTAACAGCAAAAACGCCACTTGCAGTGATGATGCTAACGCCACTTGTTGTTCGGCATCTAGTCCGGTAGTTGTTTGTACAGGTTCGGGCAGCCACTCCCCCACGTAATCAACCCGCGTTCGGTGGGCTGACTTTAGAAAATCTAAACATCGCCGAGTGCTAATGGTGGTTAGCCATGCATCAGGGTTTTCAATCGACCCTTTATCAGCTTGCATCCACTTGATAAAAGTATCCTGAACCGCATCTTCAGCCTCCGCCACGGATCCCAGGATACGATATGCAATGCCTAACAACTTTGGCCGGGCATTTTCAAATGTTTCTAAATTTTGAGGCTCACCCATTTTAATGACCTGATATTTGGAAGCGGTTCCACATATTTATCATTGAAATAGCCGCTGTCAGAATACTTATATCTTTATCTGAGAAATGATCCCGCAATCGGCCCCTAATATCAGAATAATCCATATTCTCTTTTAAGATTGTTAAAGCTTCAGTCCATTCCAATGCCACTTGTTCAGCTTCGGTAAAATCGTCCACATGGCGCCAGACAATGACCCGATCAAGACGGTCATTGGTTTCGCCGTCTTCTCTGGCTTCTTTGGTGTGCATTTTTACGCAGAACCCGCATCCATTTATTTGAGAAGCCCGCAATTGTACAAGATGGTGAATGGCCCGGTTAAATCCTGTGCCAACGATCTTCTGGTTCACGCTTGACATCACTTGCACGATCTCAGGAATTTCGGCGTAGTAATTCACAGGGTTGGAGGTAGTCATAATTACGATCCTTGTTAAATGTCTGCTGTTGATGTGTTTCATTTAACAAGACGATTGAGGGACGGCATTTGTGACACCCCAACAAAATTAGTTTCAAATAATGGACTTAATCGTGAGGACGCGTTCTTCAAATTCAACAATTCATAAATTTCTGTTGATACTGATCAACAACGTCCAGAAGAAGGCTTTTAAGCCTTTTGGCGGCGGGCCCGACTGTATCGAAATTAGGATAGACCAAATTTAGTGTTACCCGTTTATTTGTCGAACCTTCGATTGTTAGTCGTACAATTTCACCGCTATTAATCTCTTCAATTAATGAACAGGTTGGCGCCCATGAAAATCCGTATCCACGTCTCAGCGCCTCTCGCGCCGTACCTGAATGGCTAAAGGTCCAGCGTTGTTCCGCCTTTTGCCAACCGCCGGAATATCGCCGCTTTTCACCGGAGTCTCTTATGACGATTTGGCGGTGCTTTGCCAGTTGTTGAAAAGTGATGGGATCTTTTAGCTGGGCCAGCGGATGATTTGGACCAGTGACAAGGGCAAATTCCATGTCCATCAGTGGTACACCAACGTGCCCGGCTGGCTGCATTCCGCAGATTGCCAGGTCCACTTTCTTCTGAACGATCAAATCTTCTGTGCCAGACATCACACTCTCGATGATCTCCACTCGGGTGTAGGGTGCCTCTTCAGCCAAGCGATCAAGGGCGGCCATCAACAAATGAGGCGGGAATAATGCCTCCGATGCGATGCTGATTGTGGCCTCCCATCCACTGTTGAGAGATTTTGCGGCGGACTCAAGGTTTTCCGCTTCATCCAGCAAGGCTCGAGATCTGCGAAGAAGAAGCTCTCCCGCCTCTGTAAGCACTGCTTTTCTGCCATTTATGGTGAGGACGTCAAGTCCCAATTGCTCTTGAATTTTTGAGACAGCATAGCTTATGGCACTCTGGCTTTTATTGAGTTTTTTCGCGGCCTGAGCAAACCCACCTTCAGTGATAATGCAATGTAGAATTCGCCATTGTTCCAGGCTGACTTTTGGTGCTGACATATTAAACCTATCAATAATATTGACCTTTATGATCTGATTATAGCTCTTTTAAATCGGTTTTGTAGATACTAAATCTGGTGCAGATGAAAATTCACAAGCCAGAAAGGCCACGATCATGACAAACATTCTACACATCAAAAGCAGCATTCTTGGGGATGCAGGGCAATCAAACCAGATCAGTCAAAAATTTGTTGATCAATATCTTATTACCCACGGGGGCAGCGAACTCACTGTTCGGGACTTAAGTGAAAACCCGATCCCCCATTTAACCGGCGAAGCAATTGGTGGATATGCTCTTGCACCAGAAGATCGCACAGAGGCACAAGCCGAAGCCGCTGCACTCTCTGACACACTGATCAATGAACTTCGCACTGCCGATATTATTGTGATGGGTCTGCCCATGTATAACTTTGGTGTGTCATCCAGCATGAAAGCCTGGATCGACTATGTGGCAAGGGCTGGTGAAACTTTTACCTATACAGAAAACGGCCCAGTAGGTTTGTTAAAGGGAAAGAAAGCCTACATTTTTGCAGCCCGCGGCGGAAAATACTTTGGAACTGCCACGGATACCCAAACAGGCTTTATTGAAACCATCCTCAAATTCTTTGGGATCGTTGATTATGAAATCGTTTACGCCGAAGGCCTGAATATGGGCGATGAGCCCAAAGCGGATGCACTTGCAGCCGCGAATGTGAAAGTTGCGGAATTGGCCGCCGCATAAACACTAATCCAGCTGAGGAATGATTATTCCCTAGGGAAAGCATAAAAAAAGGGCGGCCCAATGAGCCGCCCTTTTCATTATTTGATGTCGAAATTAGCTTTCATCACCGACATTAATGCCCAATGCCAATAATTCACTAGATGTTTGGTCTCCCGGATGATCA
>CAJXWA010000219.1 GCA_913062525.1 uncultured Alphaproteobacteria bacterium
AGTCAGGTATCAACTAAGCCATTGAAAAATATGGTGCACCCGACACGATTCGAACGTGTGACCTCTGCCTTCGGAGGGCAGCGCTCTATCCAGCTGAGCTACGGGTGCTGATTGGAGGCTCATGCTATAGCCCAATGAACTGCGGAGTGCAACGGCAAAGTCACGGAAAGAAATGTCTAGTGACGGCGCATATTGTGTATTTTATCGGTTTGCCGGGCTAGAGATTTTTTCAGGTTAATAATCTCTGCATATTCACTGCTATGGTTTTGCAATGTCTGGCGTCGCATTGCCTTCTCACGTTGTAGGCGGTGCCAATGGCGTGGCTTCTGCGTTAGCTTCCGTGCAAGGGCTCTGCTCATATTCATAACTCACCCTCCTTCAAATTCCGGATGTCTGTTTGGGTGCCATCTCTAAATAATGTAGGTCAGAGCTTTGAAAAAGCGAAAAGCCGGACGCAATTGGCCCGGCTTTTCAAACCTGTGTTTGATAATGGTGTGCTTAGTTAAAAACAACCTTGCTGCCGTTTTTGATAACCATCAGGTGGTTTTCTGATCGGGCGGCCATATTGATGTCGGCTTCTGGATTACCTTTTACAATAAGCATATCAGCCTTAAAACCGGATTTGAGCTGTCCGCGATCTTCATATTGCATGCAGCCGTGAGCCACTGATGTTCCGCTTCGAAGGCTGTCGATTGGGCTCATGCCGCAATCCACCATGTAGGCAAGTTCAAGTGCGTTTTCGCCGTGGATATTAAATGGTGTTCCCGCGTCCGTTCCCATGGCGATCTTACCGCCCGCTTTATAGAACATTTGAAAGCTTTCCCGGTGACGGTCATAAACACGAAGCGCTTTTTCAACGATAAAGGCGGCAATGCCATTATCCTTATTATTGATGATGTTCTTAACCGCTGCCAGTGTTGGCACTAAATAGGTGCCACGTTCCATCATAGCATCCAGGCATTCCTGATCCATGAAGATGCCATGCTCGATTGAGGTAATGCCCGCCTTAACTGCGTTCATGATGCCTTCAGCGCCTTGCGCATGGGAGGCAGAGGTTCTGTGGAACCGTTTGGCTTCATGCACGCCAGCAGCCATCTCTTCGGCGCTGTAGTGGGCGTCTTCAGGGTCGACGCCGGGTGTCATCACACCACCTGTTGCCATGATTTTTACCAAATCACTGCCCGCATGAACTTGTTCACGAACAGCTTTAATAACTTCATCGCAGCCATCAGCGACACGGCCACTTCGATTGCCATGACCACCTGTCATGCAGATCATTTTACCGGAGGCCATAATGTTTGGGCCGAGGAACCGACCGCTGTTGCAGGCGTCCCGGACGGGAAATTCTAAATACTCACGACCGCCGCAGTCGCGAACCGCGGTGATACCGGCTTTAAGAGAGGTTTGTGCATTTTCCAAAACCCGCAACGTAATTTCGGCTGGGCTTGCTTTTTCAACACTGCCATTTGGATCAGCTTCGCCGCGGTAAACCAAATGAACATGACAGTCTGCAAGGCCGGGCATTAAGGTCGCGCCAGTTGTATCAACTGTTGTTCCTTCAAAATCAGCGTATTTCGCAGTTGGCGCAACATCTTTGATGGTGTCGTTTTCGACCAATACGGCATGATCTTGCAAAAGCGGTCCGGTCCCGTCAAATACGAGGCCGCCGGAATAGAGTGTGGTTGTCATGAAGTGCTACCTTTTAATGCGTTTACGGGCGGGATACAGGCGACATATTGTTTGAAGGACAGCAATATTGCAAGCCTTCAAGAGATGGACCCGCCAGTAATTAAAGGTTGGCTGACTACCGTTTTGATGAAGTCATTTGTAAAAATGCGTCTTCAAGGTCCGGCTCTTCCGTCGACAAATCGGTTATAACCAATCCGCAATCGGCAACACGGTTAAGAATATCACCGATGGCCACACTACTGGGCTTATAGTGAATGGAAAGTCGTCGCCCATGACTTAAAACCGGATCAAATTCGTTTAATTCTGCTGGAACTTTAGAGAGTTCCTGTTCCAGCACCAGCGTTACGGTTTTGCTATCCAGTTTGGATAAAAGATTTACCGTGGGCTCACAGGCGACCACTTCACCATGATTGATGATGGCGATTTGATCACACAGCTCCTCGGCTTCTTCCAGATAATGCGTGGTTAGAATGATGGTGGTTCCAGCCTCGTTTAGAGCGCGAATATGTTCCCACAATTGTTGGCGAAGCTCAATATCAACACCGGCCGTTGGTTCATCCAAGATAAGCACTTCAGGGCGGTGGACCATTGCTTTGGCAACCAAAAGTCGGCGGCGCATGCCGCCGGAAAGCGTTCTGGCGTAAGAATCTGCTTTATCAGAAAGGCCCATGGCCTCTAAGATTTCAGAAGTTCGGCGCTGAGATTTGGGGACACCATACAATCCAGCCTGAAACTCCATGACTTCACGGGCGGAGAAAAACGCGTCCAGATTAAGCTCCTGCGGGACAACACCGAGGGCGCGGCGGGCAAGGCGCATATCGGCATCAATATCATGGCCACAAACGGTTGCATGGCCCGACGTTTTATTTACCAACCCGGCCAGAATGTTGATCAAAGTGGATTTTCCAGCACCGTTAGGGCCGAGCAGTCCAAAGAAAGATCCGCGCGGAACATCAAGCGTAATGCCTTTAAGGGCATGCTTGTCTGGAACCTTGCCTTTTCCCTTATAAACTTTCGTAAGGTCACGCACTTCAAGTGCATTATTTGAGGTCATTGGACGGGCAGCAGCTGAGGTCATGGGGCATAACTCTTAAAACAGGTCAGTTTTTCCGCATTTCAAGGTTGCGAAAGCATGGGCATTCGATATCATCCGACCCAGAAGACTAGGCCTATTGCCAAAAGACTTAATAGGTATAGGCCGTAGTTGCAAGTGAATGAGCAGAAATAGAGAACGGAACGGGTTATGAGCGCACCGGCAAAAACTGAAGTAGAGAGCATGAAAGTCCATTGTGATGGTGGCGACGGGGCCTCTGGTCATCCGCGGGTTTATCTCAATCTTGGCAATGATAATAAAGTTGAATGCCCTTATTGCGGTCATGAATTTGTCTTAAAGCCTGGCGCTAAAGTTTCAGACGCACATTAAGAATTAAATTCTGGATTTGCTTAAAGTAAGGGAAAAGTATGACGGAAGCTGACGTAACGGGCGATCCGAAGCAAAAACACCGGGTATATCTGGTGGACGGATCTGGCTATATTTTTAGAGCCTATTTCGCCATGATCCGTGGGCGCGGGCCCATTACACGCTCCGACGGAACCCCAACAGGCGCGGTCTTGGGCTTCTCCAATATGCTGTTCAAATTGATACAGGATACGCAGCGAGACGCGCGGGTTAGTCACTTAGCGGTGATTTTCGATACAAGCCGGAAAACCTTTCGTACAGAAATTTATCCAGAATATAAAGCCAACCGTGATGCCCCGCCGGAAGATCTGATCCCTCAGTTCCCACTGGTGCGCGATGCAACACGGGCGTTTAACGTGCCGTCCATCGAAAAGGCAGGATTTGAAGCTGACGATATCATTGCAACCTATGCCCGCCAAGCGCGAGAGCAGGGAATGGAATGTGTGATTGTCTCGTCTGATAAGGATTTGATGCAACTAGTGGGCGGCCCGGTCACTATGCTGGACCCCATGAAAAACATAATGGTGGGTGTGGATGAGGTTCGCGAGAAATTCGGCGTGGGGCCTGATAAGGTTGTGGATATTCAAGCGCTTGCCGGCGATAGCGTCGACAATGTTCCGGGCGTTCCGGGTATTGGCGTGAAAACCGCTGCATTGCTAATTAACGAATATGGTGATTTGGATACATTGCTGGAACGTGCTGGTGAGATCAAACAAAAAGGCCGGCGTGAGAAGCTTCTGGAATTTGCAGATCTGGCCCGCGTTAGCCGCGAACTGGTCCGCTTGAAAGATGATGTGGAACTGGACATTAATGTTGCAGATCTAACCATTAAAAACCCAGATGCAGATATACTCACCAATTTCCTCAAAGAGAATGAGTTTCGTCAGCTCAGTAGCCGTGTCTCATCCTACTTTGGCAGTGATTTTACGGTTTCTATTCCAGCTGATGCCCCCGCTCAAGAAACGTCTGAAGCGGCAAAGACAAGCGGCATCGACCTCTCAAATGTTGAGAAATCCTATAGCACTGTGACAACAATGGATGCGTTGCAAACCTGGATCGATAAAGCTCAAAAAATTGGCCATGTTGCTGTTGATACTGAAACGACCAGTTTGAACGCTATGGCGGCGGAACTTGTAGGGATCTCGCTTTGTGTTGAGCCGGGTATCGCCTGTTATATTCCCGTTGGACACCGCGCACCCAAATCTCAAGGCGGCTTCGATTTTGGTGACGACGCCAGCGACAGTGCAGACGATGGCAAGCTCGATCAATTGTCAAAGGCAGATGTGATCGCAGCCCTCAAACCCTTGTTGGAAGATGTTGGTGTTTTAAAAATTGGTCAGAATATGAAGTATGATCAAACAATTTTGGCCAATGAAGGCATTACCATTGGGCCCATAGCTGACCCTATGTTGCTCTCCTACTGCAAAGAAGCTGGGCTTCATGGTCATGGCATGGACGAGCTGTCCAAATTGCATTTTGGACACGCACCTATTCCTTACAAAGAAATTGCGGGCACAGGTAAATCACAGATCAGTTTTGCAGAAGTGCCCATCGATAAAGCAACCGAATATGCGGCAGAAGATGCGGACATAACCCTTCGGTTACATAAAACGCTGAAACCCGGCCTTTTCCGCAATAAGGCAACTGCTTTATATGAGACGGTTGAGCGACCGCTAGTTCCTGTCATTTCGCATATGGAACAAAATGGCATTAAAGTGGATGCGCCTTTTTTGAGTAATTTGTCTGAAGATTTCGGCGCTCGGATGGACGGTTTTGTAAAAGAAATCTACGTACTTGCCGGTGAAGAATTTAACGTTGCTTCTCCTAAACAATTGGGTGAAATCCTGTTTGATAAAATGGAGATTTCCGGCGGTAAAAAAGGCAAAAACGGCGCCTATACGACAGATGTAAATGTACTGGAAGGCCTTGCGGCCGACGGTGTGGAGCTTGCGCGTAAAGTTCTGGAATGGCGTCAATTGGCTAAATTGAAAAGCACCTATACGGATGCGTTGCAAGCCCAGATTAACAGCCGAACAGGTCGTATTCATACGTCC
>CAJXWA010000220.1 GCA_913062525.1 uncultured Alphaproteobacteria bacterium
CAAAGTTCGAGGGACTTGTCTTTGCGGACGTCTTCATCCACTTCGTTAAAAATATCGGACACGAATTACTCCAGTATAGCTTGAATTTATCAAACAAAATAAACTGCCTGCGTTCGGAACGCAATTGCTGTTGCTTTATATTCTCACAAATATGACCTTGTTTTGACGATCTTAACTCATAAATCAACAAATACGGCTTTCAAATAGGAATTTGGAGATTTAATTTAAAGTGCTTGAGGAAAATCTGCTGCATCTTATTTCTTTGATCATGATGCTTTTTTTAGTATTACCGGGTTTTTTATACTATACGCGCAAATCTGGAGTGCCTGCTGCATTTCGGAATATCGCACTGTGGATTATTCTGGGAATCATTGTAGTACTGCTGTATCCGCTTTATCTCGCTAGCTGAGGTTGAAGTTTTCGGTTTTCAGGCGCAAAAAATTTCGTCCTGCGGGTTCTCCCGGGGCGTTGAAAAGATTTTCAAGTGCTAACAGCCCAAATCAGAGTTTGCTAACAATTCTATCAATCCTCGCGGTGTCAACACACATGTTTCTGGGTGGGATGGGTCTAATCAAAGCAAGGCGCTCATCACGGCGTCCATAAATATCATCCATAGGTCCAGACGGCGCAGCAAGTCAAAATATAATTCCGCTACGTCCTTGACATCGTTATAGCCAGATTATGAATCACCTCATATCGCGCCAAAGTGGCACCAAACCACTGGGAAATCGCGAGAGAGAGGTTTTTCCTAGCAAAAATAATATGGCACATATTTGATTTAAATGCAAGTTTTCTAATATCAAAAAATCATCATACTTTTGATCCATTTTCGGCCTTATTTGATGTTTACCTAAAATTCACCGATTAACAATATACTGATCTGAGTTTCAGTAACTAGTTGGGAGTATGGTTATGGCCAGCACCTATTTGACAAAAGAAAAGCAAGCGATTGCACAAAACTTGATTGATACATGCGGATTGCAACGTGCCCTGCACGCAGCAAAACAATTTGGATGGCATGATATTGCATCAAACATCTCTGATAAAATCGATCAGGCGGAGCCGTCATCAACTCGGCATTGACAAACCCATTGTGATGCATCTCCTAGCCCATAAAGAATTCACGGGATAAACTGGCAGACAATCTGCGACTAAAGTTTATCGTCTAACCAAGCTAGAAGATCTTTGTCGAATTCAAATGAATTGAGGAGCGTTTCGTCAATTTCATCCCTCCATTTTTCTTCACTGGTAATATTGACGATAAAAGTTCAGATCTTTTCTGGAGTTCTTTAAAGTGGAGAGCCGGAATGATTAGATAATTACTCAACTTATCAAAACAGGATTTTTGATCCAATATCATGTCTTCAAAATTAGGAATGGTGTATCTCGTCTTATCTTCACCCAACAGATCGATGAGAGACCTGTAAGATTTTAGCTTCTCAGCATACAGCTCTACCGGCTTATAAAATTCTTGGAGTAGGTTGCAGAATGCTTCTACATCTCCTCAACGAGGCGCCCCTCAAACGTATCGTCAATTAGGGCCTCAATCTCAGCGACACTGGCGCCTATTTTTTTAAGCTATTCGCCCACTCCAACGCCTGCACATCAAGTTCAGCCATAGTCCCCGGATGAATAACCGAATGTGAGTTATCTCTCAAAATCTTTGTCAGAGCATTCGTGCCTGTATTTCTTTCACCAAAGATTTTAATTTTCATTTTTGTTCCGTCATAATCTAAGGGCTTTTAGATTCTCGAGATACAATTAGCAAAAAAGATTGGATGAACCCAAAATATATTAAGTAGAAATTTTGCGTAAGCAATAAAATCAAATACTTACGCAAAAATAATTATTCCCATTCAATAGTTCCGGGTGGTTTTGATGTTGTGTCATAAACGACCCGGTTGATGCCTTGAACTTCATTGATGATGCGCGTAGAAACGCGGCCCAAAAACTCATGCTCAAATGGGTAGTAATCGGCAGTCATTCCGTCAGTAGATGTTACCGCGCGGAGGGCACAGACATAATCATACGTACGGTTGTCCCCCATAACACCGACACTTCGAACTGGGAGCAATACGGCAAAAGCCTGCCAGATTTTGTCGTAAAGGCCTGCATTTCTAATCTCTTCGAGATAGATAACATCTGCTTTTCGTAAAATATCAAGGCGCGCACGAGAGAGTTCTCCTGGTACGCGAATAGCAAGACCTGGACCTGGGAATGGATGACGATCAACCAGATCCTTAGACATTCCAAGCTCACGGCCCAATGCCCGGACTTCGTCTTTAAACAGCTCACGGAATGGTTCAAGAAGCTTCAAATCCATACGTTCTGGTAAACCACCAACATTATGATGGGATTTAATAGTAACGCTTGGGCCGCCGGCGAATGAGACCGATTCAATAACGTCAGGATACAAAGTTCCTTGCGCTAAGAATTCGGCGCCGCCAATTTTTTTGGCTTCTTCTTCAAAAACATCGATAAAGATGCGGCCAATTATTTTGCGCTTAGTTTCTGGGTCAGATTGACCTTCAAGCTCAACCAAGAACTGCTCGCTTGCATCGCAATGGATGAGCGGAATATTGTACTGATCACGGAACAGGCTAACCACCTGATCGGACTCGCCCGTTCTCATCAAACCATTGTCCACATAAACACACGTCAGCTGATCGCCAATAGCTTCGTGGATCAGAACCGCCGCGACAGAGCTATCAACGCCGCCGGACAGACCGCAAATGACTTTGCCATCCCCAACTTGACGCCGGATGGCTTCGATGGATTGCTCTTTAAAGGCTGACATTGTCCAATCACCTGCTAGGCCGCAGACTTTATGAACAAAATTAGAAATTAGCAGATGGCCTTTTGGCGTATGAACCACTTCTGGATGGAATTGGACGCCGTAGAATTTTTTGGCTTCATTTGCAATCACTGCAAACGGTGCACCTTTTGAAGTCGCAACAGTCACAAAACCGTCTGGAATACTTGTAACGGTATCACCGTGGCTCATCCAAACTTGATCACTGGTCCCTTTATCCCAAACGCCGTCGAATAAATCGCACTCGCTGGAGATATCGAGGATAGCTCGACCAAATTCTTTATGCTCAGGCTCTTCCACCTTGCCGCCAAGTTGTGCGCACATTGTTTGCTGCCCGTAGCAGATTCCAAGAACCGGAACTCCCATACTGAACACCTTTTCAGGGGCCCGCGGTGTCTCATCTCCGATGACCGAGGCTGGTCCACCAGAAAGGATAATCCCGCTTGGCTCGAAACTTTCCAGTTTCTCTGCCGCAGTGTTGAAAGGAACGATTTCGCTATACACACCAGCTTCGCGGACCCGGCGCGCGATGAGCTGAGTGACTTGACTTCCAAAGTCGATGATCAAAATGCTATTTTTCATAGACGGTACTTAACGGTACATGCCCCTAAAGTCCAGCGAGATTGTTAGGAAACAAGTCATTTTCAACCTAAAATGAGCCAATCTGAGGTGAAAGCAAATTCCGCTCCCTAATACAGATGATTTAAATACTACCAGCGCGCTCAATCACAAGGATACGAGCAGGACCATCTGGATGGGCAACATGCTCATCGCCGGCCTCAGCGTGAAAAATATCGCCGACAGATAGCGTCCATATTTTCTCGCCTGCGTGATCTCTCGTATGCATGTTCACAGTGCCATCCAAGACCACAAAAACCTCAGGACCATCGTTCACATGCCACTTGTAGGGTTTGTCAGTCCAATGCAGCCGAACAGTAGCCCCGTCGATTTCGTCCACATCCATTGCATCCCAAGCATTTTCGCCGGTAAATTTTGCAGATTTGATAATACGCAAATGTCAGGCTCCTGTTTGTTTGATGGGGTCATCCCCCTTCCCATTTATAGTCAAATGGCATTAGAATGCGAACAACATTCGCCTCATACAACAAAATGCGCAAGATAGGGTTCGGCACATTGAAAAGCACTCAGCAGCCCGCTCTTACAGCCACATTATATCTTTGGCATGGCCATAGCTTATTCATAGGACCGGTAACAGATAACGGCATCCACCGTCATTATGCCTTACAATTGACCATTACAGACAACACTCCGTTCATAATTGCAGCAAACAATGGATCATTGCAGACGCAGTTTCATTTTTCAGATATTGAAACTCCGCATTCTCTCGACACGAATGAGCAGGAAGTCGCCGTTTTATTGATTGAACCCGATAGCACAAGGGGAACACGACTACGGCAACAACTGGCAACAGGTATATCCGAGAATATGCAAACGGGCTGCTGCCAAATACCACTTCCCCGCTCAAATGAGGAGGCGAACGCCTACATCAATCAAATCGATCAAATTTTGACAAATGTCTCTGATCAACTCCATATGTCCAATAAAATTGAGCGGGTACTTGGCTATCTCGCCCAAAATAGGGGCGAGCCGTGTTCTGCCAAATCTGCAGCAGAAATCGCCAACCTCTCTGAAAGTTGGTTTCTACATCTATTTACAGAAGAGGTTGGGCTGCCTTTCCGTCGTTACCTTAAATGGAAACGCCTTCTAGACGCTGTAAATGCAGTTTCTGAGGGATGTAACCTTACGGAAGCTGCTCACTTATCTGGCTTTTCCGACTCTGCGCATTTAAGTCGGGTTTTCCGCGAAATGATCGGGTTTTCTCCCTCAAAAATCCTACAAGACAGCAGGTTCGTTCAAGTCATCATTTGTGATTAAAGCTATTTTGTCTCCAGTATTAACACCGGATGGAGCAAAAATGGATCATTCAAATTATCTGCACGAAAGTCATATGCTGGATTTCAACGGTGACGATATTTCCAGCATGAAAGAATGGAAATATTGGGACACTCTGGATCAACTTGCAAAGGTTGGATCTATCTATGATTTTGTACGTAACAACATTGCTTTTGGTTACAATAAATCTGATCTGCAACCGGCCTCTGAGATCCTAAAGGATGGTTACGGGCAATGTAATACAAAAGGCACGCTCTTTATGGCGTTGCTCCGAAAAGCACGTATACCGTGTAGATATCATGGTTTCACCATTAATAAAAAACTACAACGCGGTGCCATTCCAGAACTCTTTTATCCCATTGCTCCCCAAAATATTGTCCATAGCTGGGTGGAAGTCTTTATTGACGGTAAATGGATTAATCTGGAAGGTTTCA
>CAJXWA010000221.1 GCA_913062525.1 uncultured Alphaproteobacteria bacterium
CTTACCCCCGTAGGAACAGCTATATTTGTCAATTGCCCATTCCCTACTTTAGACGAAGATGCAATTGATATGCAGCCTGTTGAAATTGGGCCCTACTGCAAGCATCCATATAAAGCAGCATCCTTTTTTAATATCTCTGGAATGAGTTATGGAGCTCTCTCAACTCCGGCAGTAAAAGCTCTTTCTGTTGGGGCAAAGCAAGCCGGATGTTGGATGAATACAGGAGAAGGAGGGCTTTCTCCATATCATCTCGAAGGAGGTTGCGATCTTGTCATGCAGATCGGTACAGCCAAATATGGTGTTCGTGATGAGACCGGAAATTTATGCGATAAACGATTAAAAGAAATCGCCTCCCACGAACAAGTACGCATGTTTGAGCTGAAAATGAGTCAGGGCGCGAAACCCGGAAAAGGTGGAATACTGCCAGCCGTCAAAGTCACCAGTGAAATCTCAAAAATTCGAGGCATCCCGGAAGGACAAGCTTCAATCTCCCCCAACAGGCATCCTGAAATTAACAGCATAGGTGAAATGTTGGATATGATCTCTCACATTCGTGATGTAACAGGGAAGCCAACTGGCTTTAAAACTGTTGTAGGTGCATTTGGTTGGCTCGAAGATCTATGTGAAGAAATACATGTACGAGGCACCGATTGTGCCCCCGATTTCATTACCATCGACAGCGGGGATGGCGGAACGGGGGCTGCACCGATGCCACTCATGGACAATGTTGGGTTGGTGGTTAGAGAGTCTCTTCCACTGGTCTCTGATATTCTCCACAAATACGGACTTAGAAAGCGAATTAGAATAATCGCCTCAGGGAAGCTTGTCACTCCGTCAGAAGTGGCATGGGCTCTGGCAACTGGGGCGGATTTTGTCACATCAGCGCGTGGTTTTATGTTCTCTTTAGGTTGTATCCAAGCCTTGAAATGTAACAAGAATACCTGCCCAACGGGAATTACGACGCACAACAAAAGATTACAAAAAGGGCTAAATCCTGAAGATAAAGCTGTGAAAGTGGCGAACTACTGCTTGAACATAATTCATGAAGTGCAAGTTATATCACATTCTTGCGGTGTGAGCAGAGCACGGCAAATGAGTAGAAAACATGTGCGTATTGTTCAAAGCAACGGCCGGACAATCCCAATTGACGACCTATATCCTCGCCCTGAAATTTTCCCTCAATTTTTGGAAATTTCCAAAACTCTAGAAACTGAAATTGGATAACTCACTCAAAATGAATTGATGGCGAGAGGGTACTCGCCAGTCCAAATACATATTCAAAGATGAAAGAATTCTATCATGACAATTACAACTCAAACGCCCGCAGATATACTCAAGGCAACGACAACAAAGGCTTCGGACTTATTTGTACAGGCCTTAGAAGCGGAAGGTGTCGAGTATATTTTTGCCGTTCCGGGAGAAGAAAACCTGGATATGGTCGAATCTTTGCGAACTTCCAAAATTAAATTGATCCTTAATCGGCATGAACAGGGTGCCGGCTTTATGGCTGCAACATATGGACGGCTTACTGGTAAAGCCGGGGTCTGCATGGCAACGCTAGGCCCAGGGGCTACAAATTTTGCTACACCAGCTGCATATGCGCATTTAGGCGGTATGCCACTGATCATGATCACAGGTCAAAAGCCCATAAAAAAATCTAAACAGGGTCAATTTCAGATTGTTGACATTGTTAATTTATTTGCCCCAATCTGCAAAATGTCAAAGCAGATAGTCCATGGAAACACCATCCCATCTCTGGTCCGAGAAGCATTTCGTGTGGCCGAAGAAGAACGCCCCGGTGCAGTATTATTGGAATTGCCCGAGGATATTGCAGAAGAACAATGTGATACCAAGATCATTCCAGCACATGCACGTCACTATGCAATCGCTGATGACACAATATTAAATGAGGCCGCCAATAAGATTTTAACAGCCAAAATGCCCCTTGTGCTCATCGGTGCAGGGGCAAACCGAAAAGACGTTCGCAGCGCAATTAGTGAATTTGTCGATGTGACCGGAATTCCGTTTTTCAATACTCAGATGGGTAAAGGCGCTATAGACGAGAGATCTGATTTGTTCATGGGAACCGCGGCACTTTCCGATGGAGATTATTTACATTGTGCCATCGAACGCGCCGACTTGATCATTAATATTGGCCACGATGTGGTTGAAAAGCCCCCTTTCTTTATGGAAGAAGGTGGAAAAACGGTTATTCACATCAATTATAAATCTGCGCAAGTTGATGCTGTTTACTTCCCGCAAATAGAAGTCGTCGGTGACTTAGCCCGTTCAATTGAGCGCTTAACTGGCACACTGGGTGGCAAGGTACCCTTTGACAAATCTTATTTTGAAACAATTCGAAATGAAGTTGAAAACCACCTTGCCGAAGGTGCTGATGATCCTCGTTTCCCAATCATTCCTCAACGATTTGTGAGTGATACCCGTAAAGTTATGGGTGATAAAGACATCATCGCCCTAGATAATGGAATGTATAAAATCTGGTATGCGCGAAATTACAAGGCATACGAGCCTAACACCATTCTTTTAGACAATGCACTAGCGACTATGGGGGCCGGCCTCCCATCTGCAATGCTCGCAGCTCTGCTCAACCCAGATCGCCGTGTGATGGCAATCTGCGGTGATGGTGGTTTTATGATGAATAGTCAGGAATTGGAAACTGCAGTCCGCTTACAACTAAATTTGGTTATCACCGTTTTAAACGATAATTCCTATGGCATGATCCGTTGGAAACAAGCTGGTGCGGGTTTCGATGACTGGGGTTTAGAGTTTGGCAATCCCGATTTTGTTCAATATGCCAATAGTTATGGAGCGACTGGTCATCGTGTTTCCTCAGCCGAAGATCTGGTTACAACTTTTAATAAGGCCTTCGATGCCGGAGGCGTTCATCTCGTAGAAGTCCCTGTGGATTATTCTGAAAATCAAAAAGTTCTTATCGACGAACTCGCTGCAAAGGCGTGCTTGATATGAGCGAGCAAAAGAGCATGCTTGAAGTCGCCAATCCGTTCGATCAGAAACAGATCGATGCCGTTAATCTTGTGGGTTGGAATACGATCGACAAGTGGTTATCAACAGCCACTGACCTTCATAAAAACAGACGCAACTGGTTGCCCACTTACAAACGGATTGAGATCCTTAAAAAGGTTGCCAAAATTATGGAAATCAAAGCTGAAAGGCTTGCTTTCCAAATAGCCAATGAAGGCGGCAAACCATTAATGGATGCCCGCATAGAAGTCGCGCGGGCGATCGATGGCGTCGAAATTAGTATAAAAGATCTTTCACACTTAACGGGATCAGAAATACCCATGGATTTAACGAAAGCTGGTGCGGAACGCATGGCCTTCTCTACTCGGGAGCCCATAGGTCCAGTTGTGGCAATTTCTGCGTTCAATCATCCTCTCAATTTGATCGTCCATCAGGTAATTCCAGCTGTTGCTGTTGGTTGCCCTGTATTGGTCAAGCCCGCAGACGACACACCGCTTTCGTGTAAGTCATTTGTGAATATTTTATATGAAGCTGGACTACCGGAAGAATGGTGCCGCTTCGCACTGTGCGATATTCAAACGGCAGAAAAAATGGCGACCGACAATCGCGTTGCCTTTTTCTCATTTATTGGATCGTCAAAAGTGGGTTGGATGTTACGTTCTAAACTTGCCCCAGGAACTAGATGCGCTTTAGAACACGGTGGTGCTGCCCCGGTTATAATTGATACAAGTGCAGACCGGAAGACCATGATACCGAGTCTCCTAAAAGGTAGTTTTTACCATTCGGGCCAAGTTTGCGTTTCTGTCCAACGCGTTTTCGCGCCAAAATCTCTAGCAGCTGAAATTGCAGAGGAATTGGCAGATGGCGCCTCAAAACTTGTTGTTGGCAATGCTACCCTACCAGAAACAGATTGCGGTCCGCTAATTCGGCCTCGGGAAGTGTCCCGGGTTGCCGACTGGGTCGATGAAGCAAGCGCAAGCGGTGCAAAGATCATTTGCGGCGGGGAAAAATTAAGTAAAACAACATACGCGCCTACTGTTTTATTGAACCCATCTCACAATGCTCGTGTCTCTAACTCGGAAATATTTGGGCCAGTGCTTTGTGTCTATAGTTACGAGACAATGGATCAGGCCTTCGAACAAGCAAACGCTCTTCCTTTTGCGTTTCAAAGCTCGATTTTCACCAAAGATTTGGGGGTCGCTATGAACGCAATTCATCAACTCGATGCATCAGCGGTGATGGTAAACGATCACACGGCCTTTCGGGTGGATTGGATGCCTTTCGCCGGCCGCCGTCAATCCGGCTATAATACCGGCGGGATTGGCTACACTATGCATGACATGACACAAGAAAAAATGGCCGTCATTAGACTTTAAGACCTCTGACCTGCAAATGCCTTTATGCAACCCAATGGAATTTCTTTGCTTCACTGACGAACGCCTGCACCGCTGGCGATCGTTGGTGACCTGCAACAGTGACCATTTCAACTTTTCGTATGAGTTCTGGTTCGGTAAGTGGGCCACATAGCAAACCTGCAACCGAAATTGAAAATTCTGGCATTAAACAAATACCCATGCCCTTTATCACCATATTCTGTATCCAATCCTCCCGTTCGCTCCGGTAAGGCACTGAAACTTCGACATTTCTGTCCTCTAACAAATCGAAAAAGGAGTTTCGGAATTCACAGTTAAGGCGATCCAAATAGCGTTCCCCCGTAAGCTCGCTAATGGGAATTTTTTTCATGTTCCGGAAACGGTGATCCGGAGGAAAGACAGCCACCATTCTCTCGTCATAGAGGGTCATCGTATCAAACCGATCATGCAGCTCCATGGGAAGACCCAGTAGCGCACAATCGAGATCTCCAGATAGCAGTCCGTCTGTCATATTATGAGGAGTGACATCGTACATCGTCAGGTCAATACCGGGATGGATTAATTGAAACTTGGAAAGAAACGGAATGACGCGAGATGGGCCGATGGTACACATTATCCCCACTCTTAATGGCGCTTTTTCAAGATTGAGAAGTTTTTTC
>CAJXWA010000222.1 GCA_913062525.1 uncultured Alphaproteobacteria bacterium
GCAGCAGAAGACTTAGCTCCGGCCTTTTGATGGAACCCATCCCAACGCCAAAGATCTCCCTCCAGCGATACGATGCGTTGGCCGGCCATTAACGAGCCCTGCGCGGCTAAACCATCCTCTCTCGTTTGCACAACGCCGATGTAGGATAGCCGGGTAAGCATTGTTGCTTCGCCCGCCACATAGTGGTCCAACGTTTTAACGGCGCCGGCAAATTGAGTTGATGGAATGTCGTTTTCTAAAGGAGACCAATACGCAGGGGCCTGTGAATCTGTCGGGGCCTCCAGATCTTCGCCCAGAGCGGCCGCAAGGGCTGTCTCATACCCTGCGACAACTGTTAGCTTTTCCGATATAGCTTTCCACTTTGAAGTGGCACCGCGCATGAGAAGGGAATCTAACGCCTTTATTTCTGCGAGCAGGGTCGCGAGATCCTTCTCAGCATCCCTATAAGTATCTCTTGATTGTCGTTCATGCACATCAGCTTTTTGTCGGTCAGCTTCGGATGCCTCCAATGATGTGGTTAGTTTTTCGATCAAGCTTGCGGTTTCAGTGATCGCATCTTCAATTGTATCGTCTTTGGTTATTTGTTGAAGCTGGCCTGAGAGGACCAGTTTTTCCTTGCGAATATTGGCGAGGCGATCATTTTGCCGGGCAAGATTATGGTCTGAATTTTCCAATTGCTGGACCAGGCTATTGTAATTTGCTTTTTCAATTGCCAATGCCTCCGATGCTGTGTCCATGTCTGACTGAAGAGCCCTTATGGTGCTTTGACGTGATCGAATGTCAGCTTGAAGTTTTTCAATTAGGGGGGCAACATTTTCTGTGGCCGCTAGCAGACTTTCTTTCTCGGAACGTAGATTTTTAACAGCTTCCGCGGCATCTTTTTCTAAGTTCTTTTCCCGTTCCATATCGCTGGCAATTTGAAGCTTTCGATCTTCGAGTTGTTCTTGAGCTTTCCGTAATCTCTCTTCTTCAGCATTTAATTGCTCGTTTTGAAGCGCAAGTCTGTGAACCAATGCGGCGGCGGCGGCTTCTGCATCACGAAGGGGCTTTAACGCTTCATTGGATGTAAGGCTGGCATTTTGCGCGAGGGCTGTCTGGTGCGTTAGCTCCACAACGGCGTCGCTTGTCTCTTTTAATTTTTTCTGTGCAGTAAGTTCTGCCTGCGCGGCAACTTCATGCTTTCTATAAAACAGCATGGCTTCAGCTTTTCGGATATGGCCGGATATATTTCTGTAGCGAGTGGCTTGCCGGGCTTGCCGCTTCAGGCTTGCCAGTTGGACCTCCAATTGACCTGAGACATCATCAACTCTCTCAAGGTTGGTTTCAGCTGCCTTCAATCGGAGTTCGGCTTCATGACGCCTTGAATGTAAGCCCGATATTCCGGCAGCCTCTTCTAAAAGGTGGCGGCGGTCTTTGGGTTTTGCATTGATGAGAGAGCCAACCCGTCCTTGGCTCACTATGGCTGTTGAGTGGGCTCCGGTTGCCATGTCAGCAAATAACAATTGAACATCGCGTGCCCGCGTTATTTTGCCATTAATTCGATAATCAGAACCTGTCTCACGTCGAATTCTTCGCGTAATATCTAACTCGACTTCATCATTGTATGCGGGGGGTGCGATCCGGTCAGTATTATCCAGGCCGAGAGTAACTTCAGCCACATTGCGGGCTGGCCGGCTAGTGGTTCCTGCAAAAATGACGTCATCCATGGCGCCGCCGCGCATATTTTTGGCAGAAGTCTCGCCCATAACCCAGCGAAGAGCTTCCACCAAATTGGATTTGCCACACCCGTTAGGTCCGACAATGCCGGTGAGGCCGTCTTTAATCAATAATTCCGTCGGTTCAACAAATGATTTGAAACCAGACAGACGCAATTGAGAAAATTTCACGGCCCCTCCATCTTCGTTTTAAAGCAGTCCGTTTAAGAAGCCTTTGACGTCTTCGTAAACCCACTCACCTTGTTCATTGCCTTTATAGTGATCGTAATAATTAAAGCGGTCACCATTAATGAAAATAGACGGCGTACTATCTACGCCATATTCATTAGCACCGACCATGCGATCCATCAAAATGTCTTCGCCCAGTTGGGTATCTGCAAGTGCCGCGTCAAATTTCGCGCGCGGAACACCAAGCATTTTGCCAATTTCGGCTAGAGATTCTGTAATGTCACCGCCATCTCTCCACTGGCTTTGTTTGCTGTAGAGAATTTCAAGGGCTGGGAAAAAGCGACTTTTACCGGCTGTGTGTGCAAGTACAGACGCTTGAAATGCCCAACGGTCAAGCGGGAAGTCCCGGTAAACCAAATAGGCTTTTCCAGTATCGATGAAATCTTTTTTGATTTTCTGAAGGATTTTGTTGTGGAAGTTGCCGCAATGACCACAAGTTAATGATGCGTATTCCACAATAGCAATAGGGGCAGATGTGTCGCCTAACACGTTGTCATTTTCTAGAACTGTCATCACGTCGGCTTTCGCGTCACTCGCAATGAATGACGACGCAGCGCCCAGCGCTAGCGGGGCAATTCCGGCAGATGCTACAAAATGTCGACGTGAAACTGACAATTTTTGATCCTTCATACTAGATGTAGTGTTAGTATATCGTTTCATTAGAGATTCCTCAAATTTTTCTACTGATCTTAGTGTGTGTCGTTTATCTGATTGATTTTATTGATAAATTTTTTGGATTATCATGATTTTATTTCAGGTCTTTGTTTTGCCGGCCGACGAGGGCTGCACCCAAATCCCTTAAATTTTGTTTTAATTCTGGGTCATCCACCGAATTTACAGTTTCTTCAATCCACCGTTTTTGTGTTTCGGTTGGTGGCGGGAGTGGCTGTTTTACACGCTCTTCAGGGATTATTACGGGGGCTTGTATTAATTGGAGACGTCCAACAGCCCTAAACCCGAAGAAGCTATTGATTCGCTCAATGATCAAAGGCTCAAATTGCTGAAATTCAGGTGCAAACCCCGGTGTCACTCTAACTTTAAGGGTCGCATCTCTGTTTTTTTCACGAGAATAGGATAACCGTTCAGGGCTGGAGGCACGGGCGAGGGTTGGTCCGACAATCGTTCCCCATTTTGAAAGAATGTCAGCTTGAGCAAACCCGCGCTTTACAAGCGCAGCTCGGGTCGTTTTTCCGAGGAAATTACTAATGGCCCTTGGACCAGCTCTGTGACTAATTTTTCGCAATGGGTAAAAAACTCTTTTCCTAGTGAAGCTCTGCCTATCATATAGAAACAGATTTACTGTTTGAGAATGAATTAATCAAAATAAAATGACCACTCACATTTCCGACAACTCTGAATTTTCTGCATCAGTCCTTCGTTGGTACGATGAAAACGCCAGAGCTTTGCCGTGGCGATCCCTGCCCGGAGAGTATGCCGATCCATACCATGTTTGGCTGAGCGAGATAATGCTGCAACAAACAACGGTGGTAACGGTCAGTTCTTATTTCAAAAAATTTCTTGAGAAATGGCCTTCAGTTGAAAATTTGGCAAATGCCCCCCTTGATGACGTTTTGACGGCTTGGGCTGGTCTTGGATATTATGCCCGCGCGCGTAATCTACACAAATGTGCCGCCACAGTTTGGCACAAATATGGCGGAGAGTTCCCTAATTCAGAAAAAGAACTGATGGAGCTTCCGGGAATTGGACCCTATACAGCCGCCGCCATCGCTGCAATCGCGTTTGCGGAGCCTGCAGTTGTCATCGACGGCAATATCGAACGGATCATAAGTCGTGTTTTCAGGCTTCAGGAGTTTTTACCAAAGGGTCGCGAGGTTTTGCGGGATTATGCGGCTTCAGTGACACCTAAATTGCGGGCAGGCGATTACGCACAAGCACTCATGGATATGGGCTCGAACGTTTGCCGCCCCAAAGGACCCACTTGCGAGCTTTGCCCTGTTGCGCGTTTCTGTATGGCCCATGCCGAAGGAGACGAGACAAGTTTTCCAAAAAAAGCACCAAAGAAGATTAAACCAGTAAAAATGGCAACGGTTATTTGGGCAGAAAATGCTAAAGGTGAAGTTCTTATGCGTCGTCGCGCGGAAAAAGGACTGCTTGGCGGCATGATGGAATTTCCATCTACTCAATGGGACGATATCTCGGGCTTTGATGATAATGGTCCGGAAAAGCTGCAAGCATTACTTATTGAACTTGGTCTCATAGATCAGCCGGTCAATGCCGTCTCGCTAGTTAAACATACATTCACTCATTTCCACTTGAAATTGCAGCCCCATGTTCTTGCAGTTGAAGACAATGACATAACCCCGTCCAATCATTTTCTGTGGATCCATCCGTCAAAATTTGGTGAGATTGCGCTACCCACACTGATGGCCAAAGTTGCGAAAATCGTAAAGGCCGAGCAGGGTGCTTTGCCGTTCTCGCAAGTTAGAGACCTGGTGAGATAAATTCAGCGCGAGAAATAATCCCGTTTTTGTCCTTATCCAGCATTTCGAAGCGCTTGACTCCGACATCTTGAAATTCTTGTAAGGTTAAGATGGTATCGGCGTTACTGTCGGCCTCCCTATATTCGTCAGTCAAGGGCACAGGAGAATCCTCTAAGGCGGTAGAGCTTCGTAGGTTATTTGCTTTTACATATTCTTCGAATTCAACAGTGCCATTGCTGTTTTGATCAAGCAGGGCAAAATACCGTGCACGAAATGATGTAGCTTCTTGGGTGCTGATCTCATTATTAGCATCGCGGTCAATGCCGAGGAATTGGGCAGAGTTGAATGTGAGTGCTGTTGCTGTATTTGCAGCAAGTGTGGCAATGCCGATGGCAAGTAAAATCTTTTTCATTTGGGCCCCCCTTCTGGGTTCTAGAAGGGGGTATTCCCCTCTAATTCATCTCAGAGCGAACTTGCTGACGCAGAACATCAATTGAAACTGATTGTCCTTCAGCGTCGAAATGCCAAAATGTCCACCCATTACATGTACTCGACCCTTGCAACTGGGCACCGACTTTATGAATTGAGCCAGAAACATCAGAAGCAATGAGACTACCATCAGCGCGAACTCTGGCTTTATAGC
>CAJXWA010000223.1 GCA_913062525.1 uncultured Alphaproteobacteria bacterium
AAACTTCAAGGGGAGGCATAAACTATGGCCATAATGAAATTAACACGACGGAAGTTTTTGATAGCTGGTGGCCTTGTGGGTGGTGGCCTTGCTGTTGCTTATTCCCTTGGCGATGATGTTCCCGGTGACAAAGCTCTCGTTGCCACAACCGAAAATGGTCAGTTTGCTCTCAATGCTTGGGTGAAGATCAACAAACAGGGCGATATTAGTGTGGCCATTCCCCAGGCTGAAATGGGACAAGGTGTTTATACATCATTGTGTATGTTAGTTGCAGAAGAGCTGGAAGTCGATGTAGCGTCAGTAACACCTGAACCGGCCCCGGTACATCCTGTATATGCCAATGTAGTTGCAATCATGGATAGCCTTCCCTTCTCTGATGGTCATCATTCAGGAGAAGCCACAGCAGGTGCATGGGCCATGAAGCAGGTTGGCGGCGTTTTAGGTGTACAAGCAACGGGCGGCAGCACCAGTGTTCGAAATTTCTGGGGTCCTATGCAACAGGCGGGCGCGACAGCTCGGGAAATGCTGAAACAAGCAGCAGCGAACCAGTGGAATGTTCGGGCAGACGAATGCATCGCAGAAGGCGGCACAATAAAGCTCAAGAATGGTAGTAAGTCTGCAACATATGGCGAACTTGTTGAACAAGCATCAACGCAAGAAGTACCCCAAGATATTAAACTGAAATCTGCAGGTGCCCGCAGAATAATCGGCAAATCACAAGAGCGTCTTGATATTCCTGCGAAAGTAACAGGCCAGGCCGGCTTTGGTGTAGATGTCACTCTCCCTAACATGGCGTTCGCGGCTGTGAAGCTGGCACCCGTATTTGGCGGTACTGTCACGGGATGGGATGAAGACGCTGTGAAGGATATGCCAGGTTTTATTAGGGCTGTGAAGTTTGAAACCGGCGTTGCCGTTATTGCTGACAGTTTTTGGCGCGCAAAATCGGCGGTTGAAGCTCTCCCCGTCACATTTGATAGCGGTGATGCTGTTCATTTGTCGACTAAAAGCATTTTCGCTTTATTTGAAAACAATATCGAATCTGATGATGGACGCAGCTATAGCGACGAAGGGGATGCTAAAGCTGAGCTTTCCGCGGCGAGTGACGTCCACACGGCCACCTACAAAGCACCTTTCCTTGCCCACGCTTGTATGGAACCCATGAACTGTACAGCAAAGGTTGGAGAAAATGATGTTGAGGTATGGGTTCCAAACCAAACATCGACATTGATGAGCTGGATCGCAGAACAGACTGCTGACGTCCCTGCAGAAAACGTGACGATCCACAACACCTTCCTTGGTGGTGGATTTGGTCGGCGACTGGAGACTGATTTTGTTGTCATGGCCATAACCATTGCCAAGGAGTTAAAGGGCCGTCCTGTCAAATTAGTATGGACCCGCGAAAACGATATCCAGCACGACATGTACCGTCCGGCGGCTCTCTCAAAATTCAGTGCTTCACTTAACGAAAATGGCTCCGTTGCCGCATGGCACAACCGTGTTGCATCTCCGTCCGTAACGCGATCTTTTGTCAACCGGCTTATTCCTTGGGCAAATACAGATATGCCTGACAACACAACAGCGGAAGGAGCTGCGGATATTCCCTATCAGTTCACCAATAAACTGATGGAACATTTTCCAAGCCCCACAGCAATTCCTGTCGGTTATTGGCGCAGCGTTGGGCATTCCTATAATGCGTTCTTTACTGAAAGCTTTATGGATGAACTTGCGTGGGCTAAAAAAACAGACCCAGTAGCGTTCAGAATGAACCATCTCGCAAATCACACTGACTTCAAGAAAGTACTTAAAAAATTAGCTGAAGTCAGCGACTGGAATAGTCCATTACCAAAAGGGCGCGGCAGAGGTGTTGCCTTACACGAGTCGTTTGGCTCCATCGTCGGTCAAGTTGTGGAAGTCACCGTTGGCGCAGATAAAGAGCTTAGCGTTGATAAGGTTACTTGCGTGGTCGACTGCGGTGAAGTACTCAATCCAGACGGTCTTATTTCTCAAATGGAAAGCGGCATTATTTTTGGCCTGTCAGCTGCATTGTTTGGCGAAATTACAATTGAAAATGGACAAGTCGCCGAAGACAACTTCCCAAGCTACGATATGGTTCGACTTGAAAATTGTCCTGAAATCTCCGTTCATATAGCAGCATCTGGGCGCCCATTGGGTGGTGGTGGCGAACCCGCTACACCGCCAATAGCGCCTGCGCTAACCAACGCAATTTTTGCAGCGAACAACGACCGCATCAGAGAACTGCCTCTTCAGAAAAGCGGTTACGTGATTTGAGCAATTTGTAAAGAACAGAGGGTGCTAGTACGTCTTCAGATTATTTTGATTTAGCTTTAGAAATAGCTTCTGAAAGTTTGAGTTTTGTAAAAGGCTTAAACAAAACGTCGACACCCTCTGGCATTGCAATTTTCGTTGTAAAAGATTGTCCGGTAAACCCAGACATCAATACGACTGGAAGGTTTACGCTAATCTTAGTTGCCTCCCGTGCAATATCAACGCCACTCATGCCTTTGGGTAAAATTACGTCCGATAACAGGACATCAATGTTTTGAACCTTCAAAAGTTCCATTGCTTCAGCCCCATTTTCGCATTCTAAAGTTTCATATCCAATAGATTGCAACTGAGCGGCGACAAGCGACCGAACTTGTTCATCATCTTCAACAATCAAGACATGTTCACCTTCTCCGTATTGGATTATATCGGACTCTATATGGTGTACTGGATCGGAAGCTTCCTCCGCGATTGGTAAAAACAGCTTAATCGATGTTCCTTTATTTTCCTCGCTATAGATTGTTATATTGCCGCCGGATTGATTGACGAAACCAAACACCATACTCAACCCTAATCCGCTACCTTCGCCAACTCCTTTTGTTGTAAAAAACGGCTCGAACACTCTATCTTGGACACTCTTAGGAATACCGCTTCCTGTATCAGTCACCACGATGCAGGCATAATTTCCTTTATCGAAGCCATGATATGTCGCTGCATAATCTTCATCGATTTCGATATCAAAGCTTTCAATGGTTATGGATCCAGCCCCCTCAAGTGCATCGCGCGCATTTACAACCAAATTCATCAGAGCATTTTCAAGTTCATTGGGATCAACCAATATTGATCTTTGATCTTCCAATGCTATTTTGAATTCAATACTCTCGCCAATAGCTCGTTTTAGCAAAGACTCAACGCCCATTATAACATCACGCGGCCGAACGACCGCTGGCTGTAAGGCTTGCTGGCGGGAATACGCCAACAGTTGATGGGTTAAGGCCGCACCTTTTTCGGCACTTCTAACAGCATCAGAGAGCATTTTATGACTTTGTACGTCCAAGCCACCTTTTTCCATGAAAAGCTCGAGATTACCAATAATGACTGCAAGCAGATTATTGAAATCATGTGCGATACCACCAGTAAGTTGCCCCACAACTTCCAATTTTTGAGATTGTCTTAACTGGTTTTGGATTTTTTCTGCTTCACGCTGAGATTCAATTTCGCCGGTAATATCCGTTGAGGTGCCTCTATACCCAAGGAACTGGCCTCGATCGTCAAAAATTGGTTTACCACTAGTGGATCTAAATATTATTTCTCCATCGTCAGTGGCGCGCTCAAATACAAAATTCTTAAAAGGTAATCGTTGTCGAATTAACTCATCATGCTCTTTCCATTGATCGCCATTGATATCAATTCCAATGATTTCCTGTCTCGTTTTTCCAATTATGTTAGCCATACCTAAATCGTTTTTGGAATTATTTTTCCGAGAAACAAAAGTATACCTATAATTTACATCTGTTTCCCATATGGAGTCTGATGTTACATTTGCAAAATCTTCAAATCGCTTTTCGCTGTCCTGTAGTGCAGACAGCACCCGCTCAAGATTACGCCCCACTTCATTGAACTCTTTTATTATCGATACAGGTAGCTTTGGGTCCGGTTCTCTTTTTTCTACTTTGCGGGCATAACCTATAAGTTTTTTAAGAGGTTTAATTATTATTACCTGACCAAAGAATATTGAACCCACAGAGAGTCCAGATATTAAGGCCAGTCCCAACAAAGCTGAGATCAAATTTAATTGATCTAATTTATCTTTATAGGTAATGGGTAATATAGAATGAACCCGAAAACCAGCGTCTGGAAAATATTGAGCGAGGATTTGTTTTGAAATAAAAAACTCGTATTGATTATCGACAACTGGATGAGGTTTATCTTTCGCGTCTTGTGTCTCTCCTTCATGGAGCAAGTCTGCCCGGTGCCACGCCAAAACATCGCCCGTATGAAGTAAACTTGTAGCAACAGCACCGGTCTTCTTAGTAATTTCTTCAACTAATAAACCATTATCATTTAAAAACAACCCGCCAACTAGATACCCTTCCAGACGTCCCGTAGCTCGATCTAACAGTTGTTGCTTGTGATAGATCAGAAGGCTTTGAACTCCTTCTGGTTTGTCAGGCCCAACAGCCCAAAACCAATTACTTTCTCCAACTTCAGAACGTTTTATGTGCTCTTCAATTTCCGGGAAAGGATAAAGTTCTGTATCAATATCTGATACGAACTTGCCATCTGCTGATAAATAAGCGACGTAATTCACTACATTTTCGTTCTGGGAGAAAAATGAACTTTGGAGAACATCATCCAATGTCTTTTTGTTTTTTTGACTTAGAAGAGATACTTTACGCCCCAAAAAATCAATATATTGCTCCAGCGCGACAAAGTGAGCATCAAGAACCAAATCGCTGATAGTACCATTTTGAGTCTCAAGCCGCTGGCGTTCATTTTCCGCTGCTAGCTGAGACGTGTTGTAGGTAACAACAAGCATACCTAGGGAAACCACGGTTAAAAGCACGAACAAGCTTCCAGCCGTCAATACAGATAGACTGATCCCGGATGTTTTATTTAAAACTGATG
>CAJXWA010000224.1 GCA_913062525.1 uncultured Alphaproteobacteria bacterium
TATTTACCCCCAGGTTCATTCGTCCCGCCGGGCCTTTTGCCAGCCCTCAGCCTGTATGATGGTTTAAGCTCTCGAATTTGCCCTGATTTGTCTTGCCCAAATATTGCGAAAATAGGGAAACCATCCGTTGCCCATCCAACGAGCGGGGAATGACTTTCTTTTCGAAACGACAGGTTTGTCAGCAATCCATTTGGGATGCCGTGATAGTGATATTTGCCATTGGGTTGGACGTGTGCCCAATGGGCATCAAATCCCAGCGGAAGCGCCCCGCCAAGGGCGTCATATTGCCATTTGGATCCGCGTTGCCCCAAATACCACTCGGCTGCTTGCGGGTCGAAAAAGATACCATTTAGGCCAATCCCAAAATCACCAAGTTGATAATATTTTGGTCCAGAATTTTTCCGAGGCCTTAAGGGTAGAGAAATTCGGATATTTTGTTCAGAAATTTTGTTCGGGTTTCCAACGCCTGGAAACTGCCCAGTTTTGTGCTTTGATATGCCGTTGGCTGTTATAACACGTTTGCTGCCTTCGATGGTGACCGTGACTTCATTTGCCGTAATTGGGGCAACATTTGCTGGCTGGAAAACAGCTTCCCCTGCAACAGTTGCAGTATGTTTACGGAGCCGCGGAGGCTGCTGTGCACTGACGCTCGCGGCAAGCACGCTAAGGGTTACAGCGCCAAGTAAACAGCTAAAGAAAAGACCTCGTTCGGATATCATCGCATTACTCCTACTAAGATATGCCTTGGACCACGGACCTTTTCATCATACTTAACTCTTATATAAGCTCCAGCCAGAAAACAAAAAAAGGGGCCGAAGCCCCTTAGATTTATATCGCAAAAAAGAAGTGCTTTACGCGCCTTCTACTTCCAACCCTTCGTGAGACAATGTATCTAGTCTCGGCATTAGGGCTAGTAGCTCTTGCGTATAGGTCGCCGTTGGGTTCGTAAACAAGGCTTCTGTTTCTGAAACCTCCTCCAACTTACCGGCTCTCATAACCCCAACCCTGTCACACATCTGGCGAATAACCGGTAAATCGTGACTAATGAAAAGCATGGTAAGGCCAAGCTCTTCTTGCAAGTCTTTAAGCAAGTTCAAGATTTGTGCCTGAATGGATACATCCAGTGCAGATGTCGGTTCGTCACAGATCAAGAAACGAGGGCGTGTTGCCAATGCACGCGCAATGGAAATCCGTTGCCGTTGACCACCGGAGAATTCATGCGGGAAGCGAAGTGCCGCCTGACGGCCAAGTCCCACATGCTCTAAAAGATCAAGAACAATGCTTTCAACTTCTGCATTGCTGGAAGCCAGTTTATGGAACCTAATAGGTTCAGCAACAATATCCATAACCTTCATTCGACCGTTGAGGGACGAGAAAGGATCTTGGAAAATCATCTGCATTTGGCGGCGATAATAGTCCATCTCTTTTTCAGATTTGATTTTTGTCAAATCTGTGTCGCCAAAATTAACTGCTCCGCTTGCGGGCGTATATAGTCCACAAATCATTCGAGCGACCGTTGATTTACCGCTCCCACTTTCGCCAACAAGACCAAAAACTTCACCTTGTTTAATGTCGAATGAAATACCGTCCACAGCAGTAAAGAATTTACGGTTTCTTTTCAACAAAGCTTCTTTCGCCACAAACTTCATGACGAGATTTTCAACGCTAACCAAAGGTCCTTCGACAGCGTCAAAATCACGGGCTTGGCCAAGCCAATGGGTGGATATATCCATTGTCTTTTTGCGATCTTCTTCTTTTTCGATGTAATCCACCATGGGAAAACGATGAAGACGCACATCAGGGCGCGGAACCGCACTGATAAGACTTTTAGTGTAAGGGTGATCAGGGTCGCCCAAAATCTTGGCCGTTGTCCCCTCTTCCACCAAATCACCGCGATACATCACGGCAACACGGTCTGTAATTTCTGCAATAACGCCCATATCATGAGTAATGATCAACATTCCCACTTGTTTGTCTTTGCAAAGTCTCCGCATTAGCTCAAGAATTTGAGCCTGAATTGACACATCGAGTGCCGTAGTCGGTTCGTCCGCGATAATAACTTCAGGTTCAGCACAAAGTGCCAACGCAATCACTACACGTTGGCGCATACCGCCTGAGAATTGGTGAGGGTAATGTTTGATCCGATTTTCAGGATCTGGAATACCCACTTGGCGAAGCAAATCGACGGCACGTTCAAACGACTTGGCCGCACCAAGTTTCAAATGCAACTCGATGGTTTCCACAAGTTGTTGTTCAATCGTTTGCAACGGATCCAGTGATGTTAGCGGATCTTGAAAGATCATACCGATGCGGCGGCCCCGAATTTTACGGATCCCTTCATCAGATAGATTATTGATCTGCTCACCATTAAGGAATATTTCGCCGCCAGATACACGGCCTGGTGCCTCCAACAAACCAATAACAGCGTTTCCAATTGTCGATTTACCTGCGCCGGACTCGCCAACAACACCCAAGACTTCACCGGGTTGTACAGTCAGTGACACACCTTTAACGGCCTTCACAGTACCATGGCGACTTGGAAATTCAATTTCGAGGCCATTGATGTTTAATAAATCCATATCAGTGCCTCCTTATCGTAATTTGGGGTTAAGTGCATCACGGAGCCAATCTCCGAGAAGGTTTACAGCGAGAACCAAAATCAACAAGGCAGCCCCTGGGAAAATTGTAATCCACCACTCTCCTGAGAATAGATACTCATTACCAATTCGAATGAGCGTCCCAAGGGATGGTGTGGTTGGTGAAACACCAACACCCAAGAACGACAAGGTCGCTTCAGTAATGACCGCAACAGCCAAATGAATTGTCGCAATAACCATCACCGGTCCCATTACGTTCGGAAGAACATGACGGCGCAGGATAGTTCCAGGACGAATACCAATGACACGAGCGGCTTGTACATATTCCTTGTTCTTTTCGACCAAAGTAGATCCACGAACTGTCCGTGCATATTGCACCCAGCCAGAAATACCGATGGCAAAAATCAAAACATATATTGATAATTCTTCGTGGAGGTTGGAAGGGAAAATTCCGCGGGCAACCCCATCGATTAAGAGAGCTATCAAAATCGAAGGAAACGACAACTGAATATCAGCAACCCGCATAATAAATGCGTCGGTTTTACCGCCAACATAGCCGCTGACCAACCCAAGTGTAATACCGACAACCATTGAAAAAATAACCGCAGAGAAACCAACAATCAACGAGATCCGAGATCCGTACATGATTGTCGACAAAATATCGCGGCCCTGATCATCAGTTCCAAGCATGAAACGAGGATCACCATCCACCATCCACATCGGTGGAAGGCTAGAATCCATAATATCAATGGCAACCATATCGAACGGGTCATGAGGTGCGAGCCACGGTGCAAACCCAGCCCCTAAAAGCATGACAACCGTTACGACAAAGGCCACAATGGCGACAGGGTTTTGTTTAAAACTATGCCAGATATCGCTATCGAGAAAACGCTCTAAGCGTGAAGTATTAATTGTATTGTCCATTTTATGACCCGTCACTAGCACGTAGGCGTGGGTCTACTGCATAATACAGGATATCCACGATCATATTAATAATCACAAAGAAGAAAGCGATTAGCATCAAATACGCAGCCATAATCGGGATATCAACATCAGCAATTGCCTGAACAAACATCAAACCCATACCCGGCCACTGGAACACACTTTCTGTGATAATTGCGAATGCGATCAATGATCCCAATTGCAGACCCGTAATGGTAATAACAGGCACCAACGTATTTTTAAGGGCGTGTTTGAAATGTACAGAACGATTTGGAAGGCCCCGCGCACGAGCGAATTTCACGAAGTCAGTCCGTAAAACTTCGAGCATTTCCGAGCGAACGAGGCGCATGATCAAGGTAAGCTGGAACAGTGCCAACGTAATTGAAGGCAAGATCAACGATTTCAAGCCAGACGTGGTTAGAAACCCAGTAGTCCAGGCACCAATTTCAACAACTTCGCCGCGACCAAATGTCGGAAGCCATCGCAGAACAACGCCGAAGAGCAGTATGAGAAGGATACCAATCAGGAAGGTCGGTAATGACACACCAACCAGCGACAGGCTCATTATCATTTTCGATATAAAGCCCTCTCGCCTCAATGCAGTATAGACCCCAAGCGGGATGCCAAATGCAAGGGCAATAATAGCTGAGACAAATGCAAGTTCTAGCGTCGCCGGCATTCTCTCAAAAATCATCTCACTTACAGGAACCTGAAATTTATAGGAATAGCCGAAGTTGCCAGTGGCCGCATTTAGTGAAAAGCGTCCAAATTGCACTAAAAACGGATCGTTTAGACCCAGTTTTTCACGAAGTTCGTCACGTTCTTGCTGCGAAGTATCCTGACCAACCATATTGTTGATGGGATCGCCGACAAACTTGAACATGGAAAAAGCGATGAAGGCAACAGTTGCCATCACAACGATGGACTGTAGCAGTCGCTTAAATAGGAATGAGACCATGATTATACATTTTTTTTAGTAAATGAAAAAAATGGGGCCTGCACGTAAGTGCAGGCCCCAAAAGATGTCTATTATTTTACAACTACATAACGGAAATCAAGTACATTATCTGCACGTTGATTAACAGTTACGCCATCGCTAACACCCCAAGA
>CAJXWA010000225.1 GCA_913062525.1 uncultured Alphaproteobacteria bacterium
CATCGGTGATCTACTTCAGCGCTGGTCAAATAAACGATTAGTTTCAACAGTACATCGCGTCATTAATCGGTCAGGGAATGAGCGATATTCAATCCCCGTTTTCTTTGACCCGCATTCAGCCACAAAGATTGATCCCTGTGACCTAGGGTTTTCGGCGGAAACCTCCCGGTACGAGCCCATTACAGCCGGTGAATATATTGCTGGAAAAAACGCCAAAAATTTCAGCCACTATTCCGAAAAAGACAAATAGACATCGCCCGCAGCTTTGGCTGGCTTAGTCAGAAAATCATCCATCCCAGCAGCAATACATTGGGCTTTTTGTTCGGTTAGATGATGCGCTGTTAAAGCGATAATGGGAACCGGTTTTACCCGCCATCATTTGGCGCACAACAGAGAGTTTGGAGACAGCTTTTGAAGCCGCCTGCCATTTCGCCATCGGATGAGCAATAATTCGGCATATTGGTCATCACTCAAATCTTTAACCACATAGAAATGAAGGCTGTTCAAATAGTTTTCGATACCCGAAATTGCGAACTCCCCCTTGGCCGCCGCGGCGAGTTTATGAAGCTTAGTTATGAGTGCACCATCAGGAAGCGTTACTAGATTTAACGATTTTGACAAAACACGTGTTTGAACTTGGTTGTTGGTACTGATAGTTGCAATACCGGATATGTATACTGTCCGATTGAAGCTGATCTTCTTGTGTTTTGTGATTTTCCAGCAGGCTGATAACTATGCCCACGCCTGTAACGTACCGAAATATGGCAGCAGACCTATTTTTTGCGACCACTAAGTGTTTCTCAGATACAGCGGCAATTTCCTTTTCTACGGCAGAACGTTCCATCCAAACAGCAAATGTTAAAATTGGGATTGAAGCTATCAGAAATAGAGCGGCGTTTCTCAGGTCATTGATGTTTGAAAATACTCTCATAATCAAGCCTTCCTACCGCGTCGTTAGAAAGATTTGCAATTTACATGCCTGCATAAATCAGTGATTTCACACGGTTTTGGCGCTTTTCCTGTGGGGTTTCTCATATTGACAACCAAATTGAGAATTCTGTGTCAAAATGACAAAAATGCCCAGTGGAGAACCACTGGGCAAAATCTGAATTGAGATGAGTTAAATTCTTATTTGTAGGACATGCCATATGTATTGTTGTTTTCATTGCTTTCCACAAGTTGCTTAAAGTAATCAGCAGTGAAGATTAGACGATCACCGCGTGTGTAGTTTTCTGGCGGAATAGTAATTGTGACATTTTGCGATTTACCGGGTGCCAAAGCTGGGATAATTGCATCTGCGCCCCATGACTGATTATTCTTCAAGTAATGCTGGCCGAAAAGAACTCCTTTTGGCGCAGGACCTACACCCATATTACGAACTTGAACGATAAATGTAGCAGTCGTTCCCATTTTGCGTTTAGCGCCCATGATTTTATAATCTGGTAGGGCGAATGTTGCTTTGAGGCGCTTTGGAGCTGCTGTTGAATGCTTCGTTGGGGCTGTGTTGCTTTTTAATTTAGCATCCTCGCAATGGTATGTGCCGTTTTCAAGGACAGGCAGTTGACCCATTGGGCATTTTGGTTTTGGGCCATTTGGATTAGCTGCCATTGCGGTAGATGCAACAACAGAAATAACAAGTGCTGACAAGATCGTGGATGCTGATAAGATTTTCATAACTAAGTTCCTTTGGTTTAATTTGGTTTCGATACCAATAGGTCGATGGCCAAAGGAATAAGGTTCAATCTTTTTTATTTTTTTGTTAAATCAGCGGCCCTGATCATTGGAAGAGTGCCCACAGCGATATCTAAGTAGTTGTTAGCAATCGGAAAATGACACCAAACCGCTACCAAATATATTATCTCGTCCAACAGGTCCAATATCCTGAACCTCTTTTATGACGAGCTGTTTAAGATCTGAAGAGGAAAGATCTTTTGCAAAATTTGTCCTGCTGATTAATTCCGCAATTTTGGCAACAACAAAAGGGACGGCAAATGACGTCCCAGAACGATAGCTGGCACCGCCGTCTTTTTTGGCAAGCCACAATGAAACACCGGGTGCCGCGACATCAACGAAATGTCCAGAGTTTGCATTCACATACACCGCCTTATTAGGGCCCACTGCAGTCACCGAAATAACAGTCGGATACGCTGCGGGATATACCTGTACATCCTTCAATCCTCCATTACCCGCTGCGGCCACAACAAATATCCCTAACCGGTCGATCTTGCGTAACGCATTTTCAATTAACCGATTAGCAGGACCTTCCATGGAAATGCTTATAATTTCCGATTTCCACTGAATTAACCAGTTGAACGACTTTAGGAGGGATAAACTATTGCCAAGTCCTGTTTCAGTGTTCAGAACATCCGCAACCAGTAAATGACTTTCTGGTAAAACGCCGTAGAGACCAGACAATCCTCCAACGCCCTTATACTGAGCTGTGATCGCAGTTCCATGTTGGCTGGCAATCGGCGAAAGACTGGGGCCATCTCCAAACCGAACAAGAGTTATAAGTTCTGCGGCTGCCAAAGCCGGATGTCTCATATTTGGACCACCATCTATGACACCTATCCTTACAGCAATATTTTCAAGCTTTTTACAGAGAGAAGGAGGCGCAGATAGTCCCATCATTTCCCCCGCATAATAGCGTTTGTCCGATGCCAATCGGGAGACGTGGTTGAAATCCAAGACCGCAGCTGGGAAGGTTTGCTGCAAACCTTGTAATATGTCCGCAAGGCCCTCTTCATGCTCGGCCTTTACCCGAAATAAATGGGCTTCCAAACTCTCGAGAGATACCTCCTCTTCAATAGAGAGACCCAATGCCACGATATTAGCTCTAACGTCATCAATCTGCGCCGATGAGAATAAGGAAAACGGCAAATAGGCCAAAAACTCCCTATCTATTGTTTCTTTAGGGTGGACCGTTGGTATTTCAGCCTCTTGTGTTTGGGGCCGCGCGCAAACAGACAAAAATGCCTTATTCCCATTTCCGGGAACAATGCGCCCATCCAGTTTCAATTCAAATCGATACTGTTTTGTATTCTCTAGAACAACTGCTGAGGTTAAACGAGATGTAATGAGTTGATCTCTCGCCGACAAAACAGGGACGCTTATGGCCGTATTTCCAGATTTTATAAATAATTCTAATTTGCTGCGGGGCGCCACTAAAAACCCTCGGCCCACTATTCTGACGATACCGCCGGCCCGCAAGCAATGTATGTCAGTTCGAGTGAATGTTGCTGACGTCGAACGTGTCACAGTAAGTGTAGGTGCTTTTTTTAACCGAGTACTAGCAGGTACTCCCGGTGCGATTATCAGGCGTCCTGTCGCGGGGTCACGAGACGGGACTGGGGCTGCCGTTTGTCCGGTGGCAAACTGTGGGATCCCAAGCACCAAATATCCGCTTAAAATGAATACCTTGAAAAAAGCTATAAATTTTGTCATCGCCCTATTCCTTTAGGGCTTCCTCTACGGCGTCCAGAGCGGCCAGCCGTATGATCAATGCGCTCAATTCTTCATCAGATAAAACGTTGCGCGGTGCTAATCGATAGAACCCTAATTCCGTGGGCCCTTCAATAATAGTCAGTTTCTCTTCGCTTAACAGCTCTCTAATCTGACCCGCAGGTGTTGCATCGTTAAAGAAAACCTGCAGCACAGATTGCGAGATTTGAGCAGAGCTGCCGGAAGCCGTCACATAATCATCTGTTTTGGTCAGTGGTCCATAAACCTGTACGCTTATTGACAGCACCAGTGCGACGACAGCTGCAATTGCTGCAATCCTCCAGATGATGTTATCATTTGCAGGTTTTTGGAGGATCTCAGCGCTATTCTCCTGATCCAATGCCGCATTCAGGCGCGCAAGACCTAATTCTCCAGGGCTATTAGATACTGTTTCCTGCTGTATCTGGTTGTGCAATGCCTCAAGATATTTGAGTTCCATCCTGAAGTCATCGTCTTCTTCAAGACGTTTTTCAACGTCAATTTTTTCCTGACCTTCCAGCGTACCGTTTGCATAAAATGGTAGCAGCTGCTCTAAGTTTTTAGGGTTATCTGTCATTTCCTGTCTCCTGAAAATTTGGAGATGCAGAGCTTTAAAGCCTGTTTCGCGTGGAAAATTCGGGTCTTCACAGTGCCTTCCGGCCGATCAATAATCTTCGCAATCTCAGGGTAAGACATATCCTCGTAAAAGGCTAATTGAACCACTGTGCGTTGTGCTGCACTTAACATCTCAACACATTTTGCGATTAAGGATGCTTCTTCTGTAGCATTTACCATTTCCATTGGACTTAAACTCTCTTCATCGACAATTTCTTTAGTGTCATCTTCAGAAAATTGGTCCGGTGTTTTCTTTCGCAGGCGGTCAATTGATTTATTAAAAGCGATACCAAAATACCAAGTACTGACCTTAGATCGCCCTTCAAACCGTTCTGCTTTACGCCAAATTTCTATAAAGACTTCATGAAGTATGTCGTAGGCTTCGAACGGATCGTTCAATTTTTTTTGAATAAAATGATAAAGGCGCTTTTCATGCAGCTTATAGAAAACGTCAAAGGCCGCCCTGTCTTTTTGGGCGATCTTCTCTACCAGTTCCTCATCACTTAAATCTATATA
>CAJXWA010000226.1 GCA_913062525.1 uncultured Alphaproteobacteria bacterium
CTGATGCATTCGCTGGATTTAATGCAATTTCATCATATGGCTCATACATTTCAGCCTTTGGTGTATTGATCTTCCTCTACACTGTTTTGCATGCCTTTATGCGCGGTGAAAAAGCGGAAGATAATCCATGGGGTGAAGGCGCAACGACACTTGAGTGGACATTGTCGTCACCACCACCATTCCATCAGTTCAATGAACTGCCGGTAGTTAAGTAAGTAAGGCGGAGTATCAAGTGTCAGATACAGGTGTAATTCAAGACAACGCAGCCCGTGCCGATCATGGATCGGCCCGGGCAAGTGACTATTTTGCTCTGCTTAAACCGCGGGTAATGTCTCTTGTTGTCTTTACAGGTTTGGTTGGTATGGCGGTCGCGCCTGGTGACCTTCATCCTGTTCTGGCATTTACAGCATTGCTCTGTATTGCTGTCGGCGCTGGTGCCTCCGGTGCGATTAATATGTGGTATGATGCCGATATTGATCTTGTTATGGAGCGGACAAAAAACCGCCCTGTACCTTCAGGTAAAGTAACCGCCGAAGAAGCTCTTGGAATTGGAGCATCCCTGTCTGTGGCTTCTGTTTTATTAATGGGTCTTGCCGTTAATATGGTGGCAGCCATTTTGTTGGCTGTTACCATTGGATTTTACGTCTTTATATACACAATGTGGCTGAAACGCCGGACACCGCAAAATATTGTAATTGGCGGGGCCGCAGGTGCGTTCCCTCCCATGATCGGTTGGGCGGCTGTTTCGGGTACCGTCAGCGTTGAAAGTCTCGTCCTTTTTGCGATCATATTCTTCTGGACGCCGCCGCATTTCTGGGCACTGTCACTTTGGCGGGATATTGATTATGCAAAAGCTGGTGTGCCGATGTTACCGGTTGTTGCTGGCCGCGAAGCGACACGCCGTCAAATGATGGTCTACAGTGTCCTATTGCTGCCTATCGGCATCTCTCCCTATTTTCTGGGGTTTGCCGGACCCGTGTTTGGCATTGGGTCTGCAATTTTGGGAACTGTGTTCTTGCTAGGCACTACTAAGGTCTGGCTGAAGAAGGACGAAACAAGTGCAAAACAACTTTTTGCATTTTCAATTTTGTATCTCTTTTTGATTTTCGCTCTCCTGCTTGGAGAAGTGATCGTGAACCGGATAATTTAAGATGACTATGGATGATGAAAAGAAAAAGCTGAAAACCCGCAACATTGTTGTCGGCGGTATCTTGGCAGCAATTGTGGTCTTGTTTTACCTGATCACTTTGGCAAAACTAACGGTGACTGTTGTATGAGCGACACCGCTCAAAAATCTAAACGGTTAGCCATAGGACTTGCGTGCGTTGCCGTCGGGATGGTGGGCTTATCTTTTGCCTCTGTGCCTCTCTATGACCTGTTTTGTCGGGTCACAGGGTATGGCGGGACAACGCAGCGCGCAGAAGTTGCATCTAGTGAAATCCTCGATCGTCAGATAACAATTGATTTCGATGCGAACACTGGCCGAAACATGCCTTGGAAATTCAAGGCTGTGAAGCGGAAAATAAAGCTGAATATTGGTGAAACTGGGATCGCTTATTATGAAGCGTATAACCCATCGGATAGAACAATTACAGGAACAGCTTCCTTCAATGTCTCGCCGCTAAAGGTTGGTCAGTATTTTACAAAGATCGATTGCTTTTGTTTTACAGAACAGACGTTGAAGCCGGGAGAACGGGTGGATATGCCTGTCACCTTTTACGTCGATCCTGAAATTGCTCGGGATGTGAATACAAAAGAAGTTGAAACAATTACGCTTTCTTACACGTTTTTTGTCACCGACGATGAAGCGGAAGAGAAAGTTAGTGAAGTATCAGGTAACATTGTAGCGGAATAATCTTCAGCTACCTTTAACTGGCCTGTCAAAAGGTCTTAAATTTTAACTACCCGGAAAAACCGGGATGATTGCAGGAGTTCAAAATGGCAGATGCTCACGCTAAGCAGCATGATTATCATCTTGTAGATCCAAGTCCATGGCCAGCCTTGGCATCTCTTTCAGCATTTATCACTGCCATTGGCGCCGTGATGTTCATGCATGATAAAGGGTACGCGGTATTCACCATCGGTATGGTTTTACTTTTATACACTGCCTTTGTTTGGTGGCGTGACGTTGTAAAAGAAGGTGAACATCAAGGACATCATACGCCAGTTGTTCAACTTGGCCTCCGGTATGGCATGTTGATGTTCATTGCTTCAGAAGTTATGTTCTTTGTTGCATGGTTCTGGGCATATTTTAATGCGGCTTTCTTCCCAACAGAAGCAATCGGCAGTGTTTGGCCTCCAGTGGGAATTGAAGTTTTCGATCCTTGGCATTTGCCTTTGGTCAATACATTGATCTTGCTGACATCTGGTACGACAGTTACTTGGGCGCATCACGCGCTGCAACACGGCGACCGTAAAGGTTTGATCCAAGGTTTGACACTTACAGTTATCCTTGGTCTCGTGTTCTCTGTCGTTCAAGGGTATGAGTATTCACATGCAGCGTTTGGCTTCCAAGACGGTGTTTATGCATCAACATTCTACATGGCAACTGGCTTCCACGGAGCACATGTGATCATCGGTACCATCTTCTTGTTGGTTTGCCTGATCCGCGCAATGAAGGGCCATTTCACACCCACTCATCACTTCGGTTTTGAAGCGGCTGCATGGTATTGGCATTTTGTTGACGTTGTTTGGTTGTTCCTGTTCGTCGCCATTTATTGGTGGGGTTCCGCTTAGTCAAAAGCGAAACATCGTTACTGACTGATAGTTCAAACGAATATAGCCCCGTTGTTTTGGTGTCTCCTGCAAATGCCATACATCTTCAATAGGGAAATAGCAGCCGAACATCAGTAAAACAGATTGGGACAGCGTTCAATAGGCGCTGTCCCTTTTGCTTTTGTAGCCCATTATTCTTGAAAAATGACACGCTCTGTGCTTCAAAAACAAGGGCCGTTGCTTTAAGCTTCTTTTTCCTCGCAACTCAGATAACAAATTGTTTTGATCATGAAAAAATTCTCCCCCGGTTTGTTGCCAACTGTAATGACAATTCCAGCCGTTCTCATCATGCTGGCTTTAAGTGTCTGGCAACTCGATAGATATTTTTGGAAAGTGAATTTGCTGGACACCCTGCAGCAGCAACTCGCCGCCGATGGCGTTCAACTTCCCAGTGGTGACCTGTCAGTGGATGAGTGGGGCTATCGCCGCGTGACACTTAATGGTGAATTTCAACATGATCAGGAATTTCATTTGTTCGCCCATGCCTTGAAAGGGCGTAAAGGCTTCCAAATTATTACACCTTTTGTCCGCAGCGGCGGCAAGGGGACAGTTTTGGTGAACCGGGGATGGGTGCCAGAAGAAAAGAAAGAAGCGAGTGCACGAGCCGAAGGTAACATAACCGGTGAGATTGAAATTTCAGGAATTGCTAGAAAACCTTGGAAAAAATCTTATTCGTTTCTTCCCGAAAGTAACGCCGAAACCAATGTTTGGCTCTACGGTGAACTGGATAATATGGCAAAATCTCTTGGCATTACAGTATCTCCTCTGTTTGTGGAACTAGATGAAATGACCGTGCCAGGCGGCCTGCCTGTAGGTGGACAAACGCGAATGAGCGTTCCCAATAATCATATTGAATATGCCGTGACGTGGTTTGGTATGGGCGGGGCAATGTTTGTAATTTATCTGTTGTTCGGATTTCGGCGCGCGCGCCCTACAAGCTAACGGCTGGAGTTAAAGATGTCGGCATATGAAGTTCTAGAGAAAAAGTTCAAACGAATGTCATCCTTGGGCGGTGCCAGTGCAATATTGCATTGGGACAATGCTGTAATGATGCCAGGCGGTGGCGCACAAAGCAGAGCGGAACAGCTGGCATGCCTTGATGTCTTGCAGCATGAACTGTTGGTGAGCTCTGAGATGACGGATCTTTTTGATCAAGCTCAAACAGATGTCGCGAAGCTCGATAAATGGCAACACGCAAATCTTCGGGAAATGACAAATAGTTGGCGTCATGCAACTGCGTTAAATGGTGATTTGGTGGAAGCGTTTTCACACGCCACTTCAAAGTGCGAGATGCAGTGGCGAAGTGCCCGCGAGAATGATGACTTTTCTGAACTGCAAGACAGTCTGAGTGAGGTAGTTAATTTAACGCAGGAAATCGCAGCAGCTAAGGCTGAAAAATTTGATCTTTCTCCGTATGATGCGTTGCTTGATCAGTATGAGCCGGGATGCCGCCAGGAACAGATCGACCCGTTGTTTAATGACTTGCAAGATTTCCTGCCGTCTTTCCTTGAAGAGGTTTTGGAAAAACAAGCGTCTGAGAAAGCCTACGAGCCCATAGAGGGACCCTTTGCTTTAGATGCGCAAAAAGATCTGGGTTTGTCCTTTATGACTGATCTTGGCTTTAATTTTGACCATGGCCGACTAGATACAAGCCATCATCCCTTCACGGG
>CAJXWA010000227.1 GCA_913062525.1 uncultured Alphaproteobacteria bacterium
CGTAATCAACGCTTGGCCATACGTTCACGCTGCTCGCCTTCAACCCCTCGTAGAGAACAATCAGAGTGGCTCGGCTGTTTGGTTGCGTTTGCGCACCCTCTGCCAACTGAACCATAGCACCCGGCTCTTCTGCACCGGCGGCCACAATTCCGCGAGGTCTATGGTATTTAAAACTGCGGCCAACAAGGTGAACACCGTTTGCAAGTAAAGCAGACGCAAGCGTATCGCCTTCAAACCCGGCGTAACGAATACCATTGAAAGTGAAGTTGAGCCGTTTTTCTCGGTCAATTGATCCGCCTTGGGAAGTGCGATTTAACATACTCAACGGTCTTCACTCCCCTGAACGGATACAGGTGGTTTTTCACCCATTTTGTAGACACCTATAAATTCATGACTAACTGTATGGCGCAGGGCGTTAAACCACTGACGACATCCATTCGCGTGATACCAGCGTTCAGCGAACACCCCTTTAGTATTTGTTCGCATGAACAGGAAATTTGCCCATTCACTATCGCTTAAATCTTCGGGTTTTTCCGGTCTTGCAATATGGGCTTCACCGCCATACCTAAATTCTGTTTCGTGCCTTTTGCCGCACCAGGGGCATTCAATTAACAGCATAATATCCTCCTAGTGAGCCACGCCGGCGGCGCCATGCTCATCAATAAGCGCGCCAGTGGTAAAGCGATCGAGATTAAAGGGTGCATTTAACGGATGGGGCTCATCCCGTGCAAGTGTGTGCGCAAAGCACCAACCAGAAGCCGGTGTTGCTTTAAATCCGCCTGTTCCCCAACCTGCATTAACATAAAGTCCCTCAACGGGGGTTTTTGTGACCAGCGGAGAAGCATCAGGACATGTATCGACAATACCGCCCCAACTCCGCATCATGCGAACGCGGCTGAAAATAGGGAACAGTTCTAGGCAGGCACCCAGTTGATGTTCGATCACATGGAAACTACCGCGCTGACCGTAGGAGTTAAAACTGTCAATTCCCGCCCCCATTACCAACTCGCCTTTATCAGACTGGCTCACATAAACATGGACCGCGCCAGACATAACTACACAATCAATGACGGGCTTAATCGGCTCAGATACCAAAGCCTGCAGTGGATGGCTATCTATAGGCAATCGCACATCGGCCATGGAAGCCAATACAGAACTATGACCTGCTGCCACAAGACCCACTTTTTTGGCCCCGATAAAGCCGCGTGTTGTCTCAACACCCGTCACTTTGCCGCCGTCTCGCGTGATCCCTGTAACTTCGCAGTTTTGAATGATATCAACACCGCGCATGTCGGCGGCTCGGGCATAGCCCCACGCCACACTGTCATGACGGGCTACGCCTCCGCGCCGTTGCAACGTGGCACCTAACACCGGATGCCGAGCGTCTTTTGATACATTTATAATGGGGCAGAATTCTTTAACACCGTCTGTATCGAGCCATTCGGCATCTACCCCGTTTAGACGGTTTGCATTAACCCTGCGAACACCTTCTCGCACATCACCCAAACTATGAGCTAGGTTCATAACGCCCCGCTGACTAAGCATCACGTTATAATTGATATCTTGGGACAAGCCTTCCCATAGTTGCAGGGATTTCTCGTAAATCGCGGCGCTTTCGTCCCACAAATAGTTTGACCGGACAATTGTTGTGTTCCTTGCCGTATTACCACCGCCAAGCCATCCTTTTTCAAGAACGGCTATATTCGTAATGCCGTGTTCTTTTGCAAGATAATAGGCCGTGGCAAGGCCATGCCCACCGCCACCGACGATAATCACATCATATTCTTTTTGGGGCTCTGGACTTCGCCATTGCCGAGGCCAATTTTTGTGATGGCTAAACGCATTTCGTGCGATAGAAAAGATTGAATATTTTGTCATACCTGCAACATCACCCTACGAATTTAACAAGTTGATATGAACATTGCCACGCCAACATGGATCAAATATGTCCCGATCTGCCATTTTATGGAATAAAAACGACATCGCAACATTTGACCCGCAATTTATTACTTGCGTTTCACACTTACGCATGTTGAAAATTTTGTGTCGCATAACGGATAGCGGCGCTATAACAAGCGCATCAATCTGAGTGACACCAAAGATAAAAAGAAAGGCCAAACCTTTCAACCATCTTTATTTTGAGCAACAGTGGAACAACCGCATGACTGACCAACATACAAATCCAAAAAGCGATATTGATATTGCCAATGCTGCTAATATGCAGAAGATCATGACTATTGCAGAAGAAAAACTGGGTATCGATGCGGATAACCTTGAACCTTATGGCCACTATAAAGCCAAAGTATCCCTCGATTATATTAATTCCCTGAAAGACCGCCCAAACGGAAAACTTATTCTGGTTACAGCCATGACACCAACGCCTGCTGGTGAAGGTAAGACAACAACAACAGTTGGTCTTGGCGACGCGCTAAACCGTATCGGCAAGAAAACAATGATCTGCCTGCGGGAGCCTTCACTTGGTCCCTGTTTTGGTATGAAAGGCGGCGCAGCTGGCGGTGGATATGCCCAAGTTGTCCCAATGACTGACATCAACCTTCATTTTACAGGTGATTTCCATGCAATCGGTGTCGCAAATAACTTGCTTGCAGCGCTAATCGACAATCATATTTATTGGGGCAACGAGCTGGGCCTTGATGAACGGAGAATTTCATGGCGCCGTGTGGTCGACATGAACGACCGGGCTCTGCGTTATATTGTCAACAGCATGGGCGGCGTTGCTAATGGTTTCCCGCGCGAAGATCATTTTGACATTACAGTTGCCTCTGAAGTTATGGCGATTTTCTGTCTCGCAACAGATTTAAAAGACCTTGAAAAACGCCTTGGAAATATCATTGTCGGCTTTACCCGTACGCGGACACCCGTTTATGCAAAAGATTTGAATGCCCACGGCGCAATGACTGCGCTCCTAAAAGATGCTTTCCAGCCAAACCTTGTCCAAACATTGGAAAACAATCCAGCCTTTATTCATGGCGGTCCGTTTGCAAACATCGCCCATGGCTGTAACTCTGTACTAGCGACGAAAACAGCGTTGAAACTTGCAGACTACGTGGTAACAGAAGCGGGATTTGGTGCTGATCTTGGGGCTGAAAAATTCCTTGATATTAAATGCCGGAAATCAGGCCTTAATCCAGAAGTGGCCGTTGTTGTGGCAACGATCCGTGCTCTTAAAATGCATGGCGGCGTAGCAAAAGGTGATTTGGGTTCTGAAAATGTTGAGGCTGTTCAAAACGGCTCTCGTAACTTAATCCGCCATATCGACAACTTACGCAAATTTAATTTGCCTGTAATCGTTGCTGTTAATCAGTTCTCATCTGATACGTCTGCTGAAGTTCAGGCACTAATGGATATTTGTGAGAGCCACGGTGTTAAAGCTGTTCTTTCAGATCATTGGGGGAATGGCGGCGCTGGCGCAGAAGCTCTTGCTACGGCTGTTGCAGCGCAGCTTGAAGAACCCGCTCAGAAGATTGATTTCATCTACGACGACGACATGGATCTTTGGTCAAAAGTTAAATCCATCGCAACCAATATCTACGGCGCTGACGACATTATAGCGGACAAAAAGATCCGCGATCAGTTCCAGGATTTGCAAGATAAAGGCTTTGGTCACTACCCGGTTTGTATTGCTAAAACTCAATACAGTTTTTCAACGGATCCAAACCTAAAAGGTGCTCCCAGCAACCATGTGGTTCCTGTTCGGGAAATTAGAGTTGCTGGTGGTGCTGAGTTCGTGGTTGTGGTCTGCGGCGACATTATGACAATGCCGGGACTGCCACGCGTTCCTGCTGCTGACAAAATCGGTGTCGATGATGACGGCCAAATCGTCGGTTTATTTTGATACAACTGTAAAAAATGTATTGCTGATTTCAAATTGTTAAAGTAGCGTTTTTTACATGAATGTAGCTTCTGAAAATAGTGCCTCTCTCATCGTTAAGGGAGAGGACGCTATCCAAGCCGATTATTACATTGGCTTTTGCTTAATACCTGATTTTTCGTCGCTCGCCTTTATTTCAGCGATTGAACCTTTGCGCCTTGCCAACAGAGAAGCTGGCCGGACAATTTATAGCTGGAAATGTTATTCAGTTGACGGGCTACCTGCTAAAAGTAGTGCAGGTCTAGAATTTCCCGTATCGGGTAGTATTTCCGATATGCCGAAGCACTCTATAATCTTCCTTTGTGGCGGCATTGATATTCAAACCCATTGCACCCCGCAAATCATGTCAGCCGTTCGAAAAGCGTCGTCCTACGGGGCGGGCATTGGGGCCATTTGCACATCGACCTATATTCTTGCCAAAGCCGGAATGATCAAAAATCAAAGATGTACAATTCATTGGGAAAACACGACAAGTTTGCGGGAAGAGTTTCCGGAACTTGATATCACTACCGAGCTTTTTGAGATTGATAAT
>CAJXWA010000228.1 GCA_913062525.1 uncultured Alphaproteobacteria bacterium
AAACCCGGAAGAGAATGTCGTTGATTCCAAACTGAAAGTGCATGGCATCGATAACCTAAGGGTAATAGATGCGTCTATTTTTCCGACTGTGGTTTCGGGAAATACAAATGCCCCGGCGATTATGGTCGGAGAAAAAGGTGCCGATCTCGTTTTAGCGGACGCTTGAGTGGAAGTGGGATAAAGTGGCTAAAACCGCTCTATTCCACTTCGGCCTGCTCTAACAACCAGTTTTTAAAAAGTAATCCCTCTGGTTTGGATTTGTCTTCCTTAACTGGCCTTACCAAATAGTGTGATTCGTTATAGAAAAAATCGTCTTCGATCACCCTTACCAATCTCCCTGCATCAATATCAGCTTGAACGTAGTGTTTTAGCAATAATCCGATGCAAGCTCCTGAATTGACGAGTTGAACGGCGCTCAAGGATGTATCAACCGTAACGGATACACGTAATCCTGAACCCTGTAATTGGTTTTCAAATATTGGTTGCCAACGTCCTTCACAGCCCATTATTCGAATACATCCAAGATGATTGGTGAGGGATGTATCAGCTGTTTTCATTGCCTTGTGTAAGAGGCTTGCATTTTCAGGGGTGGCAACAACAATAGAGGGTTCGTGGTGGATTTTTTGAACATAAAGCCCCGGCCAGTTTCCATCACCAATGCGAATATCAATATCAATGTTTTCCTGCCCGAGATCTTCAGTCCAGATAGCTGTATAAAGGCGAATATCAATGTCGGGGTATTGAGCCAGAAAACTCTTTAGGCGTGGAGCCAACCAAAAAATCGAAAATGCGGCGGTACACCGTATGTTTATTGACTGTTTACCCTTGGTACCAAAAATTCCAATGGTAGAGGCGGACAAGTCTTCAAAGGCGCGCCTTACAGATGGCAGGTAAGCACGACCTTTGTCTGTAAGTTTTAAGCTTCTTGCCAACCGTTCAAATAATTGAAAATCAAGGTGTTGTTCGAGAGAGCGTACCTGATGACTGACCGCAGCAGGTGTCAAACTCAACTCTTTAGCTGCTGCCGTAAAATTATTGAAACGGGCCGCAGATTCAAACGCGCGTAGCCAGTTAAGGGGTGGGAGTTGATAGTTCATGACAATAGCACTCTTACCTGCAAATAAAACGATGTCTTAGAGCAATAATACTTCGTTTGATTTTATCTTCAAGCCCGGTCCATAGTTGCCATCCAGAATATTTAAACCAAGAGAGTTCTGTGTGAAGATAGCGAGTATTGAGACCTTCTCGAACGAGTATGTCGGTTTTGTTCGGGTACGAACGATAGAGGGCGACGAGGGATGGGGTCAGGTCTCCACTTACAATGCAGACATTACCACGCAAATAGTTCATCGCCACATTGCCCCCCATGCTTTGGGGCAAGACGCGACGGATATGGACGCGCTTATTCAGTTTATTCTCGAACGTGAACATAAATTCCCGGGAACTTACCTTTATCGTGCTCTTTGCGGGCTTGATACGGCTCTGTGGGATATCCACGCCAAGCGAGCCGGGAAATCTGTTGCTCAATTATTGGGGAGCACAAAAGAGTCCTTTCCCGTATATGCCTCGAGCATGCGCCGCGATATTTCGCCGGAACAAGAGGCCGAACGTTTCGTCGCTTTAAAAGAAGAATTTGGTTACCAATCTTTCAAGTTCAGGATTGGTCGCGAGTGTGGTCACGATATCGATCAATGGCCGGGACGGACTGAGGAGATTGTCAAAACCGTCCGCAGAGCTTTGGGTGATAAGGTTAATTTTCTGGTTGATGCCAACAGTGCATACACTCCCCAAAAGGCAATTGAAACTGGCCGCATGCTCGAAGACTACGGTGTCTCTCACTTCGAAGAACCTTGTCCCTATTGGGAATTGGACTGGACCAAACAGGTCACCGAGGCCTTAAGCCTCGACGTGTCTGGTGGCGAGCAGGACAGTAACATGGTTGTCTGGAAACAGATGATCGATAACAAAGTGGTGGATATAGTCCAGCCGGATGTTTGTTATATGGGGGGCATAACTCGAACCCTTCAGGTGGTAAAGAAGCTGGGCTTCCTTGTACACTCCACTGCGCAAACCTTTCTATGGTTACTTTGTTTTCTGCACATGTAATGGCTGCAGTCGGAAATCCGGGAAAGTATCTCGAGTTTTCCATTGAAGGTCTGGATTATTACCCATGGCAAGTAGGTCTGTTCGAGCCTGGTTATAAAATAGAAAACGGGCAATTGATCCTTTCTGATAAACCTGGTTGGGGTGTGGAAATCGATACGCAATGGCTTGCTAATTCGAATTACCAAGTCAGTTACAACGCTTCTCGCTTCTAACTATAAGTAAATTCAACCGCGATAGAAGCGGTGTCATCAGGTGCAATCATGTCAGTACAAATTGGTAATTTAACCGAAGAATATTTTAACAGTGGCACGTTAAGTATGTTGCCAACCCAGCTGTTCATCGATGGCAAATGGGTGTCATCAATTTCTGGAGAGGAAATTGAAACCCTCGATCCGGGAACAGCTAAGGTTTTTGCCAAGGTTAGCGCTGCGCAAAAAGAAGATGTTGATTTTGCGGTTGAAGCGGCGAACAAGGCTTTCTTTAATAGCTGGCGTGACATGAAGCCAAGTAAAAGAGGTGATATTTTATCGAAGGCCGCCGATTTATTAGAGCAAAAATCTGACCTGTTCTCTGTTGTCGAGGCACTTGATTCAGGAAAGCCTCTGGCAGAAGCGCAAGGGGATGTTTCCAACTCAGTTGGGGCTTTACGTTATTACGCTGGCTGTGCAGATAAAATTCAAGGTGACAGCTTTCCTTTGGGGGAGGGAGTATTTTCTTTTTCCAGTGTAGAAGCAGTCGGGGTAACTGCTCATATTATTCCCTGGAATTATCCTCTGGCAACAACGATCCGGGGGGTAGCACCTGCCTTGGCTGCAGGGTGTACTGCTGTTGTGAAGCCAGCAGAGCAAACGCCGCTAACCGCCATGTTACTTGCAGATATCTTTAAGGACGCAGGCTTACCGGATGGTGTTTATAATGTCATTCCGGGAACGGGAAAAGGTGCGGGCAGTCCGCTGGTTAATCACCCAAAAGTTCAGCATATTACCTTCACCGGATCGGTGGGAACCGGAACATTGGTTATGCAGGCTGCTGCTCGAAATATCAGTAGTGTCACACTGGAGTTAGGTGGAAAATCTCCCATCGTTGCCCTTGCAGATTGTGATATTGAAAAAACTGCCGAAGGCGTTTTGTGGGCCATATTCTATAATGCGGGTCAAATTTGCTCTGCAGGTTCCCGTCTGGTCGTAGATAGAACAATTCATCGAGAGCTTGTCGATAGGATTGTTGAGAAAACTTCACAGTTAAAAGCCGGACATGCCCTCAACAATACGAATTATGGAGCAATTAATTCAAAAGAACAGCTCGATAAAATTAGTGGCTTTGTCGAGAGATCAAAAGGGCGTGGAATTAAAGCGGTTTGTGGCGGGTATCCATTGGCGAATGAAAGTACCGGTGAGGGCTGGTTTTATGCGCCAACTATTATGGATGAGGTCCCAATGGAGGATGAACTTGTTCAGGAAGAAATTTTTGGCCCGGTTTTAACTGTCCAGGTCGTCGATGGCGTAGAAGAAGCAATAAAAGTAGCAAATTGTACTAATTTTGCGCTTGCTGCAGGTATATATACTCAAAATATTTCTAACGCTCTTCGTCTTTCAAGATCAATTGACTCTGGTCAGATAACAGTAAACGACTATTGGGCCGGTGGCATTGAAGTTCCTTTTGGCGGTAATCGCCGTTCCGGAATTGGTCGCGAAAAAGGATTGGAAGCACTCAAAAATTACTGCTCAACTAAGTCTATTACGATGGCATTTTAATTTACTATGCAGTCAAATTTTAGCAAAAAACATAAGTAGTGATTGGTACATTAAATCTATCTGTGGTGGCGGGTGATGGTTGAGTAAAATTAACGTGACAGAAGATTTTCAAAAAACGACGCGCATATGTGGTTTTTTGGTTGAAAGTTGACGTTTTTTGAATGGAAAGTCGCAGCGAGGGGTGCTGTTGTTGATAATGCGACAAGTGGGCGTAATGGGATACGTCCAAATTATGATACTGTGAAAGCAGGATCAAAATGGAGGTGAGATGTAGGCGATATAATTGATTGCCAGGTTGTCAGGCTTAAGCCAAACACATGGAATTTAATCTTTTTAAACTCCATTTGTAACAATATTGACACCACTTGCGATTAAACAATTTCGCCTTTGAAAGAAAAGATCATATGATAAACAATCTAATAAAATAAATTCATATGAATCTCACCTAAGATGATAATTAATAACAGGGAGTAAGATGAAAATGACGCAACAAATCAATTATTTAGCAAAACTGGCTGCACAAGGTAAGCTGGGACGCAGAGCTTTTCTTGGAAAAGC
>CAJXWA010000229.1 GCA_913062525.1 uncultured Alphaproteobacteria bacterium
TTGAAGATACTCGAACAAGAACGCGATATTGACCTTTTGTTTAGTGATGTCGTGATGCCAAAATTTATGAACGCTTACGAACTGGCTCAGAAAGCACATAAAAGACACCCACAACTAAAGATATTGTTGACCAGTGGTTATGATAAGAATCTGGACGAAATTGAAAATGATGACCCCTTCCTTATCAAGCTGAGAAAGACACAACTGAAAAAACCTTACGCCATATCTGAGTTGGCAATCGCTATTCGCGAGGCGTTGGATGAGGGGCACTGATGTCCGTGTAGGGGCAAACTGAGAGGTTTTTGGTGATTTAAATCACTTCCGCTTTGCCGCACGTTACAGACGTTAATGCTCAACGGGTCAGCTTATAGCCCGAAAACTGAAAAAATTGAACAATCCTGATTAGGTCTCAAATGTGCTGCCATCTGCAGAACTTACTGAGAGAACCACTTCCGCTAGTAAACTATTGCTGAAAATGGCGCTGTTAGCGGCTTAACCGTATTTCTATGGGTTGTGCACCCTCCCACAAGGCTTTCTTGCCAAATTCTTCTAACAGTTCATGACCATCAGTCATTGTGAAAAAATGGTTTCCTGCCAGTTGACCCATTTTGCTGGCGAAAATGGAACTTCCATACACAAAGAGAAATTCCGTTTCACTAATACCACCGGGATAGAAAAGCATATCGCCACGTGAAGCATGACTGGTATGGTTCTCAAGGCCCACTCCAAGGTCAAAATCAGCCAACGGAATCCACACTGCCTCACCACTCCATCGGGAGTGAATCACATGTTGACGATACGGCAATAAATTCAAGATTGCTCTACAGGTCTCGGGCGCTCTATCCATTTCAAGAACACCTCGAAATGTAAATTCACCCGAGCAAATCTCCACAACTTCCATGTGCGTACCCCAAATGCGGCCAGTTTGATAAAACTGATGTTCGCATGTTAGTTCCTGAGGCACAATATGAAAGTCAATTCAGTTGATGTACACGGAGAACAGTGAAAAGAAAGATCAAAAAACCTCTTGTGGGTCATGAGCCGTCCTTTTCTGGCACTGGAAATGGTGTCCGCTATACTCCCCAATCAGGCATTGAAAAAAGATTTTCAGATTTCTCAAAATTAACTTCCGCTTTCCGTTCAGTTGCCGTCGTAATCTAGCCTATATTAAAGAGTCTAAAAAGTGCCATAAGGAGACATTTAATTTTTAATAGGATTTTTTATCTGAAAACGTACAGATCGAGTTTGTGCCTAGCTGAGATAAGAACAGCTAAACAAGTATATATGCAGATTGCTAATACTTTTACATTTATTCTGCCGCAAATTGATCGTTCTTCATTCCCAACCTGCAACGCCTGTCATATCGGGTAGTTCGTGGGCGATGCCTTTGTGGCAGTCGATACAGGTTTTTTGTCCCGTGAACAGAAATTTCTGATGAGCTGTTGCTGCGCGGGCGCTTTGCTGAGTAATGTCCATACCCGTTACACTATGACAGTTTCTACATTCCAGTGAATTGTTTGCTTTCATCCGTTCCCATTCATGCCCAGCCAGTCGCCTTCTATGCGCAAGAAATTTTTCCCGTGTATTAATCGTACCAAATAACTTGCCCCAAACCTCTTTAGAAGCCTGCATTTTCCGGGCTATTTTGTCGGTCCAGTTATGAGGAACATGACAATCTGGGCAAGTCGCTCTTACACCGGAACGATTTGTGTAATGAATTGTCGATTGAAGTTCTACAAAAACATTGTCTGCCATTTCATGACATCCAATACAGAACGTTTCTGTATTTGTCACTTCAAGGGCCGTGTTAAATCCCCCCCAAAATATGACGCCGGCAACGAAACCACCAAGAGTAAGAAAGCCAATTGAGAGATGTTTAGCGGGGCGCGTTGTATTTTGCCAAACATAGACAACAAGCTTCCAAATTTTTCGTATTAACGCTGTCATCAGTTGTTCTTCCCTTCTATAAGAAGGTCTTCAACATCAATGAACATGTTTTCTACAAGTGGTTTTGTATCTGCCTGTGTAACATGGCATTGATTGCAAAAATATCGTCTTGGAGAGACAGTCGCCAAAACCTGATAGTCTCTATCCATAAAGTGAGTAACGCTGATCATTGGTGCCTGAGATTCCCCTGTTCTCTTCCGAGAATGACAGGATAAGCATTTATTTGCATTTGTGCTGATTTCATAGCTGCGAACATGATGTGGAATTGTCGGCGGTTGTTCAGGGTAATTGCGAACCCGTTTCTCATCCGTATTTTCAACCTTCGGCATCAATGGGGCTTTTGGTTCTATATCGATTGCTATGCCATCACGCAACGTCATGATGTCCTCAGCATAAGCAGAACCTATAACTCCAGACAAAACTAAAACCCCAGCAACTGTTATAAAGAAGGGAAATTTCATACCTCATGCCCTCCCAGTTGCAACTATTTTCACCGCGCATTTTTTATAATCCGTTTGTTTTGAAATCGGATCAGTGGCATCGAGCGTTACTTTGTTGATAAGCTGGCTTGCGTCAAACCAGGGAACGAACACCAATCCTACCGGTGGTTTATTCCGGCCACGGGTTTCTATGCGGCTGACCATTTCGCCGCGACGAGAAATTACTTTGACTTCTTGACCTCGACGTAAATTTCGACTTTCCGCGTCTTTGGGATGCATGAAAACAACAGCATCTGGGAAGGCTTTGTATAGTTCAGGCACGCGTTGTGTCATTGATCCTGAATGCCAGTGTTCTAGCACTCGCCCGGTAGATAGCCAAAGATCAAACTCTTCATCTGGGCTTTCGGGAGGAGCTTCATAGGGTAGAGCGAAGATTATGGCTCTTCCATCGGGTTTTCCGTAAAACTCGAATCCTTTTCCTCTACCAACGTAAGGGTCAGAACCTTCACGATAGCGCCACCTAGTTTCCTTACCATCAACGACTGGCCATCTTAAACCGCGCTCTTCATGATATCTTTCAAATGGAGCCAGATCATGACCATGACCGCGGCCGAATTCTGCATATTCTTCAAACAAACCTTTTTGAATATAAAATCCAAAACTGTGTGCTTCATCGTTGGAATAATCCGGGTTCGTTTCAGCCAGTGGGAATTTATCCACATTTCCGTTGCGATACAGAACTTCATGAAGCGTTTTGCCTTTGAATTCAGGATTGGCATCCAGAACGTCCTTAGACCACACTTCATCTGTCGTAAATCGTTTTGAAAATTCTACCAATTGCCATAAATCCGACTTGGCTCCCTCAGGTGCATCAACCAATTGATGCCAAAATTGAGTGCGACGTTCGGCATTGCCATAGGCCCCTTCTTTTTCTACCCACATTGCGGTTGGCAAAATAAGATCAGCAGCCCCAGCAGTGACAGTCGGATAGGGGTCCGAAACGACGATAAATGCATCTGGATTCCGATAACCGGGGAATGACTCTTCGTTCAGGTTCGCCGCTGCCTGCATATTGTTATTACACATGGACCAATAGGCATTGATTTTACCGTCTTTCAACATGCGATTTTGCTGAACAGCATGGTATCCAGGTTTTGGAGGGATAACACCTGACGGGATTTTCCAAATTTTTTCAGCAATTGCACGATGCTTAGGGTTGGTAACAACAAGATCAGCCGGTAGACGGTGTGAAAAAGTACCGACTTCACGCGCAGTGCCGCAAGCGGATGGTTGCCCTGTCAGTGAAAAGGGAGAATTACCAGGAGTTGAGATTTTTCCGACCAAAAGATGAATATTATAAATTAGATTATTTGCCCAGACTCCACGGGTATGTTGATTGAAACCCATGGTCCAAAAGGAAACAACTTTCCGGTTCGGATCTGCATACAGTTCTGCAAGCTCTAATAATCGATTTTCAGGAACACCAGTTTGTTCCGATGTTTTTTCCAGCGTGTACTCAGAAACAAAGGTCTTGAATTCATCAAAGCTCATAGGCGTTGATCCGCCAGCATTGTCAGCATTCTTTGCTTTTTGCTCCAGAGGGTGTTCAGGTCTCAACCCATATCCGATATCAACATTTCCACGTCTGAAATTGACATGCTTACTGACGAAATCTTTGTTAACCTTGTCATTTTGTATAATGTAGTTGGCAATAAAATTCAGGATCAGCAGATCAGTCTGTGGCTTGAAAACCATAGGAATGTCGGCGAGATCAAAACATCTATGTACAAATGTAGAAAGAACAGCAACTTTTGTGTTTGGCGCACTTAAACGGCGATCGGTTAATCGGGTCCAAAGGATCGGATGCATTTCTGCCATATTGGACCCCCAAAGCACAAAGGCGTCTGTTGCTTCTATATCATCATAACAGCCCATTGGTTCATCAATGCCGAAAGTTCGCATGAACCCGCCAACAGCGGATGCCATACAGTGGCGGGCCTTTGGGGCAATGTTGTTTGATCCAAACCC
>CAJXWA010000230.1 GCA_913062525.1 uncultured Alphaproteobacteria bacterium
GCTCGTGAAATGGGTATCAAGACAGTTGCTGTCTACTCGGACGCTGATGATGGCGCAATGCACATGAAAATGGCTGATGAAGCTGTTCATATTGGTGCATCTGCTGCGGCCGAAAGCTATCTGATTATTGAAAAAATCATCGATGCATGTAAACAAACGGGCGCGCAAGCTGTGCATCCGGGCTATGGTTTTCTCTCAGAAAATCAAGCGTTTGCAGACGCGTTGGCAAAAGAAAATATCACTTTCATCGGCCCCGGCAAAAAAGCTATTGCGTCAATGGGTGATAAAATCGCCTCTAAAAAACTGGCGCTTGAAGCCGGTGTAAGCACGGTTCCAGGTCATATGGACCTGATCACTGATGCCGAGCACGCGGTCGTAATTTCAACGCAAATCGGTTATCCGGTTATGATCAAAGCCTCTGCTGGCGGCGGTGGTAAAGGCATGCGCGTTGCGGGCAATGATGAAGAAGCCCGCGAAGGTTTCCAGTCAGCTAAAAACGAAGCAATCTCAAGTTTTGGCGATGACCGAATTTTCATTGAAAAATTTGTGGTAGATCCACGGCACATTGAAATTCAGGTGCTTGCCGATAAGCATGGCAACTGCATCTACCTTGGAGAGCGGGAATGTTCAATCCAGCGCCGCCATCAAAAAGTTATCGAAGAAGCACCAAGCCCGTTCGTGGATGAAGAACTTCGAAAAGCAATGGGTGAACAGGCTGTCGCTCTATCAAAAGAAGTGGATTATCACTCCGCCGGGACCGTTGAATTTATCGTTGGTGCCGATCGCAGTTTCTATTTCCTTGAAATGAACACGCGGTTGCAGGTGGAGCACCCCGTTACTGAATTGATCACTGGTGTGGATCTCGTTGAGCAAATGATCCGTGTTGCCAATGGTGAGAAACTCTCCATGACGCAAGAGGATGTGACGCTGACAGGCTGGGCTATGGAAAGCCGTTTGTATGCGGAAGACCCGTATCGCGGGTTCTTGCCATCCATCGGACGGTTGAGCAAATATAATCCGCCAGTGGGCAAAAATATTCGGGTTGATACCGGTGTTACTGAAGGCTCCGAGATCACAATGTTCTACGATCCGATGATCGCCAAATTGTGCACTTATGGGCCAGACCGTGCTTCTGCCATTGCTGAAATGAGCCGTGCACTTGATTCATATGACGTCGAAGGCATTGCCCACAATATCAATTTCTTGAACGCAGTTTGTAATCATCCACGGTTCAAGTCCGGTAATATTACAACCGGATTTATCGCAGAAGAATATCCAGAAGGTTTCTTGGGTGTTGATGTCGACGAAGATGCGTACCGGACGATGATTGCCATTGCAGGCACAGTTCACCTTCGAAATGAAACCCGTAAAACAACAGGCGTTGCCGCTATTTCTGGCAGTGATTGGGTCGTGAGCCAAGGTCTTGATCGTCACACTGATATTTCAGTTGAAGATGCGGAACATGGAATGGATGTTACTGTTGATGGTAAAACATTAGCAGTCCGCACTGACTGGGTGCCGGGTGTTCGTCGTTTCGAAGCTGATATCAATGGTAAAGCTGTTGTTGCCATTGTGGCAATCGCTAATGGCAAAATTCAGGTCACCCATAGTGGTGCGGAAATTAGTCTTGCTGTTCGTCGACCAAGGTTGGCCGAACTTGCTAAATTGATGCCGATTAAAGTCGCACCTGACATGTCTAAATACCTGTTATGTCCAATGCCAGGCATGATTGTTTCTGTTAATGTGGCGGTTGGTGATGAGGTGAAAGCCGGTCAGGCGCTCGCCGTTGTTGAAGCCATGAAGATGGAGAATATCCTTCGGGCAGAACAAGATGGTGTTGTTGCGGTTGTGAATGCCGCCGCCGGTGATACATTGGCTGTTGATGAAATAATCTTAGAGTTCGCACAGGACGATTAATGATAACAGTTCACGCAATGATAACCGGCCGGGTACAAGGGGTTGGTTATCGTGCGTGGACAGTTGATGCCGCCCGGCGCCATGGTGTTAGGGGCTGGGTGCGCAATCGCACTGACCGCTCCGTTGAGGTGATGCTTCAAGGGGATGCGGTCAAGATAGAGGCGATGATTGAGAAATGTTGGCAAGGACCATTACTGGCCCGCGTTGCCGATGTTCGCCGCCGCGAAAAACAAGACGTTGAAATCTTCAATGACTTTACGTCAAAATCGACCCTTTAACGCCGCCGTCTAAAAATATTTTCTCAAAACTGCTGCGAAGTTCAATATCAAATTCGTGCATGGCAACGGGTAGTCCTTGATCAACAAGTGATGTTACCCCGTGTTCGGAGATGCCACAGGGAACGATCCCTGCGTAATGGGAGAGATCTGGTTCTACATTGATGGAGATCCCATGGAAGCTGACCCATCTTCGAACCCTGACACCAATCGCGGCGATCTTATCTTCTTTAGATCCATGGGCGATCCAAACCCCCACACGACCCTCGCGCTTTTCTCCCTTTAGATGATATTGTGCGAGAACATCAATAACCCAGTTTTCCAGATCCTGAACAAACGCGCGTATATCTGAATCGCGCTTTTTTAAATCAAGCATCACATAGGCGATACGCTGACCGGGGCCATGATAGGTGTATTGTCCGCCGCGACCGGCATTAAAGACCGGAAAGGCGTCAGGGCTTACCAAATCCGCTAGGTCGGCGCTGGTACCAGCGGTGTATAGGGGAGGGTGCTCTAGCAGCCATATAAGCTCACTGGCGGTACCTTCCCGTATGGCTGCTACTCGGGCCTCCATTTGGGCAAGAGCCTCCTCGTAAGGAACAAGCTCGTCGGAAATTTTCCATTCAATTTCATGCATGCTATCTCTATAGCATTATAGGCAAAGGCACGACAAAGAGGATATTTTGCTTTTGGTTAATAAAAATGTAACCATGAACGGTGGATACTCACTACAACCGCAGTTATTTAGGTGTTAGTTATGGACGAAGATAAGGCAATCAAAGGCGTTGACGTTGAAATCTCAGTTGTTCTGGGAAAATCCATCATGCCTATTCATCAACTCTTAAAAATGGGCCGCGGCGCGGTTATTGAGTTAGATACCAGTGTGGATGATGATGCCATGGTTCTTGCTAATAACAAGCCTATCGCCTACGGAGAAATTATTGTCGTTGATGACAATATCGGTGTCTCCATCACAGATAAAATTGGAACAAATCAGCAAGATTTTTAAACCTTATTTTTCTGATGTTCAGCAGATCTCAATTTATTTTACGTCTTTGACGGAAAAATTGAATTCTGTCCTTGCCAGCGCTCTCAGTATTTGATATTTCCCCACTACCTCAAGCGGCCGTGGCGGAATTGGTAGACGCGCAGCGTTGAGGTCGCTGTCCGGTAACACGGGTGGAAGTTCGAGTCTTCTCGGCCGCACCAAAAAGCCTTCCCTGGAAACTGGGAAGGCTTTTTTGTTGTTTGTGTCATGTGTTTCAATTCAATCTCAGCAATGTTTTCGGAGATCGTATGTTGACGTTAGGCTCTAAATGAACATTCGTGGCATCCACGGAGTGCGTTCTAAGTTAGATATTCAGACTACACTCTAAATGATTGTTTGATGTATAAGTATAAACTGCATTAGGGTCAATTTGAATTCAGCAGATGCTTAGCCATTTAGTGAGCACATAGGGGGACTAGTGTGTAAACATATTTTTAAGAATGGTACGGTATGTGAGCGAAACCCCCGCTTAAAGGAGTATTGTGGATTCCATGCCCCGGAAAATCATGAAGATCGGTATACCAATACGAGATTTCTGAAAAACCTAAAAGTTCTACTGAAGAATGAAGATGGAGATTGGAGAGGATTCAAATTTCCCTCGCATATAGACGCTCGTGACGTAAATATTGATGTGCATCTCGATGTTTCTGAAGCCGTGTTTGATAACGTCAGGCTGAACCAAGTTGAATTCCGAAAGAAGATTCATGCCTTAAACTTATTAGTTAGGGGACGGCTGGATCTTTCATCGGTAACGGTCAGTGCTGATTTGCGATTGGAAGGAAGTATATTTTCAGGTGAATGCCAATTCAGATTCCTTATTGTAGAAGGGAAACTGGTACTGAGTGAAAGTGTTTTTCAAAGTGGCTTTGTCCTCAGCGGTAGACTTCGTTATTCGAATTTTAATGGATGTGATTTTCAGGGTGCTACTAAGTTTAGGAAAGATCATAAGTTTACGGGGACAGGTTCAGGAACATTGGGGTCCGTAAATATTCGGGCGTTTGGCGAAATTAGCACTCCAAATTTTCCGTTTTTTGTCAGACTAAAAAACCACGTAATACGATTT
>CAJXWA010000231.1 GCA_913062525.1 uncultured Alphaproteobacteria bacterium
TAATATTCTCAGAATTGCCTGGGTTGGCGAGAAAAAACTCGTCACATCCTAGTTACGAAATTGCTTCTGGCTTTGGGCCACCACTGGCCCAATCCAGAAGCTGAACCGTATGCACAACAGGCAAATCCATACCCGACGCTATTTGTTCGATACAGCCAATATTTCCAGCTGATACGAGATCAGGTGCCAGTGATTTAATATTGTTCACTTTTCGCTCTTTCAGTCGGCTTGAAAGTTCGGGTTGCAGCAAATTGTATGTCCCTGCAGATCCGCAGCAGATATGTGCCTCAGGAAGGCCGTAGACCTCGAACCCGGCATTCGACAAAAGATCCTTTGGAATGTCCGTTATTTTCTGCCCATGTTGCAAAGAACAAGCTGAATGATAAGCAATTCTCAAATCTGAAGTGAAATTTTCAGTTTTAAGGTCAAGGTCAGCCAAGAATTCAGTTATATCCTTGGCAAGATTACCGATCGTTTTTGCTTTTTCCGACAAACCTTCATCAAGTTCAAACATATGGCCGTAGTCCTTAACGGTAGTCCCGCAACCAGATGTATTTATGATAATCGCATCAAGGCCATCTCTCGTCAGCTCACTGTGCCATGCTTCAATATTTTTTCTGGCCATGGCCATGGCTGGATTTTCTTGCCCCATGTGGAGTGGCAACGCGCCGCAACATCCAGCTTCTTTTGGAATAACAACTTCAACACCGTGGCGCGTTAGCAGCCGAATAGTTGCATCATTAATATCAGGAGACAGTACTTTTTGTGCGCAACCTGTCATCAAAACCACCCGCTTGAGCCGCTTGTTTCCCTCAGCTGCATGGACTGGCAGTTCATCCAATATTGACCGCTGCGGAATAGAGCTAGGGGCCATATCAAGCATCGCTCGGATGCGTCCTGAAAAGATCCCTTTAAATGGTTTCGCAAATGTCGCCCCAAGCAGCGCCAAACGAAACACATGTGGCCGGGGCAATATGATCCCCAACACATTCCGCAAGATGCGATCGAATGCAGGCCGTTGGTAGGTGTCTTCCACATATTGGCGCGCATGATCAACCAAATGCATATAATCAACGCCTGACGGGCAGGTTGTCATGCAGGAGAAACAAGAGAGGCAACGATCTATATGCGTCACTGTTTCTTGTTCAGCAGGCTTACCGCTCTCCAGCATTTGTTGGATCATATAAATCCGGCCTCGTGGGCTGTCCCGTTCGTCCCCAAGCTCTATATAAGTCGGGCAAGTAGCGGTACAAAATCCGCAATGCACGCAATTTCGTAATATATCGTTGGAGTTCGAGAATTTCGGATCGGCAAGCTGAGCCAGTGTAAAATCTGTTTTCATATCAATTCATGCCATCGATAATTGGATACATGCAACCAGGATTTAGAATACGTGACGGATCGAACCCTTCGCGAATACTTTCTGAAATCCGGGTCAGAACGCTATTCTGTGGATGGAACGGTGAAATTAATTTTCGAACTTCTTCCGTTCCCCGAATAAGGGTTGCATGACCACCCGCCTTCAAACTCTCTCTCAAAACTTTAGATCCTGCAAGATCTGCACTTTTCGGAACGGAAATCCAGATTAAGCCGCCAGCCCAATCAAGGTAATACTCGGTCCCAGTCAGCAGGGCTTCTACTTTGGAAAGATACTCAGGAGTCTCAGACGGTGGCATAGACACACGCCAGACATTTGTTGACTGATCTTCCACGAAGGCCCCTGCGTCGCTGATAAAACGCCATAACTGATCAGATCGGCGACCATGAAGTTCTTCGATAGCGCCGCAAGTATCAAACATACTGCGGAGTGCGCCACATCTAAATTCTGCAGAAGGTCCCGACCCTTCCACAGAGATAGCTGTTACGGCCTCACCGGCATCGGAAACAAATTTAATATCACTTCTTCCCGCAATAGTTTTTGGAAGATACGCAGCCGCTGACACTTCATGAATGGAGGACATGGCATCCCGTAACGTTTCAACAGCCTCTCCAGGTTGCTGGCCGTAAATTAACACCGTTCGTGTTTTGTCAGCTTTTGGCAGAACTTTAAACGTAAGGCTTGTGCAGACAGCTAACGTGCCGTAGCTGCCAGTTATTAACTTACACAGATCATAGCCGGTCACATTTTTCATCACACGGCTGCCCGTCTGGAACGCCTGCCCGCGCCCGGTAAAGCCCTTAACGCCCAATAAATGATCGCGCGCGCCGCCTGTTTTTATTCTGGAAGAACCTGACAAGTTGCACGCAAACACACCACCAATGGTAGATAAATCGGCGCCTTTTCCAAGAAGCGGTCCATAATCAGGCGGCGAGAATGCAAGCTTTTGTCTGCTTTCATCTAGTGTTTTGACGATGTCAGTCAGCCGGCTACCTGCTTTTGCTTGCATGACAAGTTCTGCGGGTTCGTGCATTTCCACGCCCTGAAAATCAGTCATCCGTATTTCAGCATCGGCATCAAAGGGTCGGCCAACAGTAGCTTTACTGCCACCGCCATTAATTGAAAGCCGCCTCTTATCCGCCAGCGCCCACTGCAGTACCTCTTGGAGCTGCTCTGAGGTTGAGACATTGAATTTTTCCATGGCTTAAAACCTCGGCAAATCTGGGAAAGGCAATTCCCCGTTATGCACATGCATTTTTCCAAGTTCTGCGCATCTATGAAGGATGGGGAAGACTTTTCCAGGATTCAACCTACCCTCAGGATCAAACGCACATTTCAGCCTTTGCTGTTGCTTCAGATCATCTTCGCTGAACATTTCACCCATTAAATCTCGCTTCTCAACACCAACGCCATGCTCACCTGTGAGCACACCGCCAACGGCAACACAGAGTTTCAAGATATCTGCGCCGAACTGTTCACATTTTTCAAGATCGCCCGGAATGTTCGCATCGAACAGGATAAGGGGATGAAGATTACCGTCTCCTGCGTGAAAGACATTAGCAACGCGAAGACCATAATGCTCCGAAAGTTCTTTCATCCGAGCTAGGACTTTTGGGAGCTGACTTCTTGGGATGGTTCCATCCATACACATATAATCTGGAGAAATTCGACCAATCGCCGGGAAAGCTGCTTTTCGGCCTGCCCAAAAAGCCATCCTTTCTTTTTCGCTTTGGCTTTGTTTTATGACTGTCGCACCGCACTCGCCCGCAATTTTCTCGATGGCGGCGTTATTATGCTCAATCTCAACAATAGGCCCGTCCAGCTCTACAATTAGCAGCGCTTCCACGTCCAATGGATAACCGGCGTGACAAAATTCTTCAGCGGCATGAATGGCATAGCGGTCCATCATTTCCATACCAGCGGGAATAATGCCAGACCCGATGATTTTCCCAACGCACTCTCCCGCTTGCTCGCTTGACGGAAAGCCTATCAGCTGCGCCGTGATATGCTCTGGGCTTTTCAAAAGTCGGACCGTCACTTCCGTGATTACGCCCAACAGGCCCTCTGATCCGGTTACAACGCCCATGAGGTCGTAGCCTTCGGCATCGAGATGTTTACCGCCCAGCTGGATGATTTCACCTTCCATGGTGATCATTTCAACACCCAACACATTGTTGGTCGTCAGGCCATATTTCAAGCAGTGAACGCCGCCGGAGTTTTCGGCGATATTGCCCCCGATTGTACAGGCGATCTGACTGGATGGATCTGGAGCATAATAGAAGCCATCTGATTTAACTGCATCTGTAATGGCCAGATTGGTAACGCCCGGCTGTACGACAGCACATCTGTTATCATAATCGACTTCAACTATTTTGTTGAATTTACCAAGGCCGAGCAAAACACCGTCGGCTAGTGGCAACGCGCCCCCGGAAAGTGACGTGCCGGCACCGCGCGGCACCACATTAACTTTTTCCGCCGCGCAATATTTCAAGATCTCCGCGATCTCCTGTTTCGTTTCAGGTAAAACCGCGATCATTGGAAGTTGACGATAGGCACTTAAGCCATCGCATTCAAACGCCCGTAATCCCGCTTCCTCGTCGATAACGCCTTCAGGCGAATGGACAATACGTCGAAGTCCAGCAACTAACATGTCCCGTTTTGCGAGAACTTCCGGATTGGGTTTTGGCATCAACACCATATCAGCGACCTTTTACAATTTGTGTGTAGAAGCAATATAGCCCGAGTTCAGGCACAAAAAAACCGCTCCTGCAATGCAGAGCGGTTTTTTTCACGATCCAGAAATCCTGCGAGGAATTTCTTGCCAAGTCATGTCGGGAATTAACCCTGACGCGCCTTGAAGCGTGGATTTGTTTTGTTGATTACATAGACGCGGCCTTTACGGCGTACGAC
>CAJXWA010000232.1 GCA_913062525.1 uncultured Alphaproteobacteria bacterium
CAGTTTCCAAACCACCTAATGTGTCACCTTCGTCATCGACCACACCGTCTTCGTCATCGTTGGCAGATGTTGCTGCATCGTTTGACGAATTTTTATTATCCACGATAGCATCGCTGTCCGTAGCGGCGGCATCTTCTTGCTCAAGCGCTTCTTTTTCAGCAACATTTTCCTGTGTTACCATTTTATCCCGGTCAGAGACGGGGACTTGGTAATAGTCAGGATGGATTTCAGAAAAGGGAAGGAAACCGTGGCGATTACCGCCGTATTCAACAAAGGCTGCCTGAAGCGAAGGCTCCACACGAGTGACCTTAGCCAGATAGATATTTCCTTTTAATTGTTTTTTGGAAGCAGTCTCGTAATCAAATTCTTCAAGACGAGTCCCTTTAACAATTACAACACGAGTCTCTTCATCGTGAGACGCGTCAATAAGCATACGCGTAGCCATATATAAGCTCCGTGACTAAAATTCTCCCAGTGAGACAAGGGAATTCAGCCGTTTTTTCAATGGAAATCGCTGGCGCCGGTCCCACTTAAACATTTTAAGAGGAAAACTATTTACCCCTCGGGGGACTTATCGGCTGCCGATCCCGCCTAATCTCGATACTAGAGGGCGGGCGATTTCAGTTTCACAAAAATATATCTGCATTGTCTTTAGCACTGTTTTCAGACGCTCAGGGGATCTATAATGATGCCGGCATTCGCTGTCGAAAACAGAGCCGCCCCATTGCCAAATTAGTTACGCAAGGGAACTGACCACAGAAACTCACAGGCTGATAATAGTTACTTGTTAGCAACATAACAAACGAATTATGACTAATGGTTAAAAAAACTTCTGACGAGATATGTCCAAGGGGGGTATCTCATGCTAAGTCTACAGGAGATAACGAGAAATCTCCCATATGTAGCTTGCCTGAAATTAGTCTTAATTTACAGCAAAAGTGCTAAAACGTGATATATTTTTACAGGTAAATTCGAGGTAATTCAAGCCGGCCATGCTATTATTTGTTGATTATATTCGTCGGTTTTCAATCGTCTTTCTATGTCTGTTTGCAGTGGGAAGTTTTCCTTCTCAAGCTTTTGCCGCAGCTGCAGAAGTGCAAGCGGTCCGACTGGGATTACATAAAAATAAAACCCGTTTTGTTATGGAAATAGACAAAAAACCGGACTTCAGAATTTTCTATCTGGCTAATCCAAACCGTATCGTCATTGATATGCAAGAAGTGACTTGGTCATCGGCAGTAACCGGCAGACGGTCAATGGGAGTGATCGAGAACTATCGTTACGGGCTGTTTCGACAGGGAACGTCGCGGGTCGTTTTGGATGTTAAATCACCCGTCAAAATTATTAAAAAAGTTATTCTTCCACCATCAGAGGGAAAGCCGTATCGTTTTTTCATCGATATTGCGAAAACTGACCAGCGATCATTTTTAAAATCCGTAAAGGAAAGCCGGAAGCAACAAGTTGCGGCACTGTCACCCGTTGCGCCCATTGCCCCAATCATTACCGTTGATCGCAAATGGACTGTAATTGTTGATGCTGGACACGGCGGCATTGATCCGGGCGCAATCGGCCGTAGTGGCGTCCACGAGAAGTCCCTGACGTTAAAGGTTGCCCTAAAACTTAGAAACCTTTTAAAATCAAACCCTCGCTACCGCGTTATAATGACCCGCGATCGAGATGCCTTTTTGAGTTTGCGTGAGCGCGTAAATGTCGGCCGTAAATATAAGGGTGATTTGTTTATCTCGCTTCATGCTGACTCGATTGGCCGTGCAGATATTAGTGGATCTACTGTATATACATTATCAGAAAACGCGTCAGATGATGAGGCCGAGGCACTCGCTAAATCTCACGATAAATCCGACGTCATTGCCGGTGTTGATTTAGAAGAGCAGGACGACACTGTTCAAGATATCCTTATTGATCTTGCCCAGCGGGAGACAATGAATTTCTCTGTGAAATTTGCAAAACTCCTCCTGCCTGAGATTTCAAATTCAGGTATGAAAACTGGAAGTAGGTCCCACAGATTTGCAGGGTTTAGAGTTTTAAAAGCACCTGATGTTCCCTCTGTTTTAGTAGAATTGGGATATCTTTCAAATGCACATGATGAGAAAATTCTAAAATCAACAAACGGACAAAAGAAACTGGCCACCTCTATTTATAAGGCCATTAACAAATATTTTGATAAATTACAGCAATAATACAGCTCTGATGTGGCCATGATATTGCCGTAAGTTCTTCTTATTTTAAGAATGCTGTGCACCGTTTATGTTTAAAGCAGTCGAACAACTGCACCTAATCAAGGGCTAATGAGAGATCATTTGGCGAATAGTTTATGAAGCGACTTTTAAGATTTTTACTGGTTATGGTTTGCCTCTTTATACTGGGGAGCATGTTTGCTACGGGCGCCGTGTTGTTTGGTTTTTGGCACTTCGGTAAAGGTTTGCCTGACTATGAACAGCTGGCAAGTTATGAGCCGCCTGTGATGACGCGGGTTCATTCCGCCGATGGAAGCCTGATTGCAGAATACGCGCGCCAAAGACGGCTTTTCGTTCCAATCGGATCAATTCCGAAACAGGTGAAACAAGCCTTCATCGCGGCAGAAGATCAACATTTCTACGACCATATTGGTATCGATTTTTTAGGAATTTTGCGGGCAACTGTAAAAAATATTCAAAATTTGGGGCAGGGACGGCGGCTTGTGGGCGCATCCACAGTAACCCAGCAGGTTGCCAAAAACATGCTTCTCACTAATGAAGTGTCATATGAGCGTAAAGCCAAAGAAGCCATTCTTGCTATTCGAATTGATCGAAGCCTTTCAAAAGACCGTATTCTTGAACTTTATTTAAACGAAATATATCTGGGGCACCGGGCATATGGCGTTGCAGCAGCAGCACTTTACTATTTCGATAAATCGTTAAATGATTTGACAATTGCAGAGATGGCTTACCTTGGTGCCCTTCCAAAAGCGCCAAATAACTACAATCCTTTTCGGTATCTAGAACGGGCAACGATCCGCCGGAACTGGGTTGTTGGTCGTATGCTCGAAGAGGGATACATCACTAAAGAAGAAGCTGACACGGCCATTGCGAGCTCTCTCGTGGTAAAAGAAGGTCGGGACGCCGAAGTATTGCAGGCCAAATGGTTTGTTGAAGAGGTGCGCCGCGAACTCTACGACCTTTACGGTGTTGAAGGTCTGTATGACGGCGGCCTTTCCGTTCGAACTACCATGCAGGCCGAAATGCAAAAGTTGGGCGAGAAATCTCTGCGAGCAGGTCTTCGAACCTACGATCGGCGTCATGGATGGCGCGGTCCCGTTGCCACAGTAAAAACCGATGGAAATTGGTTAGAGAATTTAAAGACGGTTGAAGATCCGAAGGGACTTTCTCCATGGCGTTTGGCCGTTGTTCTAACGGTTTCAGAAACGGATATAACTATCGGTCTCAAATCTGATGAAAAAGGAACCATCCGTTTTAAGGACATGAAGTGGGCGCGTCCTTGGCGGAAGGGGCAACGTGTGGGAAGCTGGCCCAAAGCACCGAAAGCCGTGGTTAGCGTTGGCGATGTTGTGACGGTAACGGACCTTGAAGGAGATAAAGCGGAACCCGGTTTTTATTCGTTAGAACAAATTCCAGATGTGTCAGGCGGGTTGGTGGCAATGGACCCTCATACAGGCCGTGTACTCGCCCTCGTGGGTGGTTGGAGCCAAGACGCTTCTGAATTTAACCGGGCTGTACAAGCGAAACGTCAACCGGGCTCTTCTTTTAAACCGTTTGTATATTCCGCGGCTCTTGATAACGGCTTTACACCTGTTAGCAAGATCATGGATGGCCCGTTCGTTCTGACCCAAGAAAATGGGGACCGCTGGAAACCCGCCAACTATACCAAGAAATTTTGGGGACCTAGTACACTTCGCCTTGGACTTGAAAAATCCCGTAACTTGATGACAGTCCGTCTTGCCAGATCTGTTGGCATGGATGTTATAGCTGATTACGCTGGCAGGTTTGGTATTCATGATGATCTGCAACAAACACTTGCCATGTCACTTGGTGCAATGGAGACTACGCTTCTCAAAATGACAACTGCCTACGCTGAACTCGTGAACGGTGGTAAAGAGATTACGCCAACCCTTATTGATCGCGTGCAGAACAGACGCGGTGCGGCTATCTACCAACATGACACGCGGGAGTGCAGAGGGTGCCGAGCGTCGTCATGGCGGGATCAGGACGAGCCTGAAATTGTTGATACGCGGGATCAAATTATCTCGCCCGCAACAGCCT
>CAJXWA010000233.1 GCA_913062525.1 uncultured Alphaproteobacteria bacterium
TGTGTCGGCTACTTTCGGGCCGTTCTGCCTTTTAAAGTTTTACCGCTGCCAAGCTTTCCAGCTGTTGACCTTCCCATGGGTTGGCCTTTGCCGGCTTCCCCAATACCCAACTCACGGTCCTGAAGTTTTTTAATCTCGTCGCGAAGTCGGGCAGCATCCTCAAATTCAAGGTCTGCAGCGGCGGAGTGCATTTGTTTTTCAAGGGCAGCAATATGAGTTTTAATATTTGCACCAACCATATTGTTAGCACCCTCTACTCCCAGATCAATATCATGATGGTCTTGTTCATAGACACTTTTCATGATGTCATCGATGCCTTTACGTACCGATTCCGGGGTGATGCCATGCTCTTCGTTAAATGCTTCTTGCTTTGCTTGACGGCGCTTGGTCTCGTTGAGCGCCCGCTCCATGCTACCGGTTATTCTATCTGCATATAATATGACCCGGCCATCAACATGGCGGGCGGCCCGGCCAATGGTCTGAATGAGTGCCGTTGCTGAGCGCAAGAAACCTTCTTTGTCCGCATCCAAAATGGCGACAAGGGCGCATTCAGGAATATCCAAGCCTTCTCGAAGTAAGTTAATTCCGACCAGAACGTCAAAAGTTCCAAGTCTTAAGTCGCGGATAATTTCAATACGTTCAAGCGTATCAATGCCGGAGTGCAGATATCTGACCTTGATCCCATGTTCATGGAAATACTCGGTCAGGTCTTCGGACATTTTTTTGGTAAGGGTTGTAACAAGGACACGCTCGCCTTTCGTGGCACATGCCTTGCATTCAGCCATAAGGTCATCAACTTGTGTTTCCACAGGTCGAATTTCGCAATCAGGATCGGTGAGACCTGTTGGGCGAATGACTTGTTCTGAAAAGCTGCCGCCAGTCCGCTCCAGTTCCCAATTTCCAGGGGTTGCCGATACAAATAGGCTTTGCGGCCGCATCGTATCCCATTCTTCAAATTTCAGGGGGCGGTTGTCTTTGCAAGATGGAAGTCTGAAACCAAAGTCAGACAAGGTTGATTTTCGGCTTGAATCGCCTTTATACATGGCGCCTAGTTGACTGACCGTCACATGGCTTTCATCAACCATCAACAACGCATTGTCAGGTAAATATTCAAAAAGCGTTGGCGGAGGCTGACCCGCGTCCCGGCCAGATAAGTAGCGCGAATAGTTTTCAATACCGGCGCAGGCGCCGGTTGCTTCCATCATTTCCAGATCGAAAGTTGTACGCTGCTCTAGCCTTTGCGCCTCAAGCAGTTTGTTTTGGGCATCAAATTCTGATAATCGGTCGCTAAGTTCGGCTTTGATTTTGCCTTGGGCTTGGCGAAGGGTTGGTTTCGGCGTCACATAATGGCTATTGGCGTAGATTTTAATCTCATCCAACTTGCCCATTTTCTGGCCTGTTAGTGGATCAAATTCTGTAATGCTTTCAAGTTCATTCCCAAAAAGGGAAAGCCGCCAAGCTTGATCTTCATAATGAGCTGGAAAAATTTCAATGGAATCGCCTCGAGCTCGAAATGTACCGCGGGTGAAGCTGGCATCATTCCTGCGATATTGAATTTCAACGAGTTTTTTTAACAGTGTCTGTCTGTCAATGTTGTCACCTTTTTTAAGGTGAAGTGTCATCTCACTATATGTTTCTACAGAGCCTATGCCGTAAATGCAGGAGACTGATGCGACAATAATAACGTCATCGCGTTCCAGAAGGGCGCGCGTGGCAGAATGGCGAAGCCGATCAATTTGCTCGTTCACCGAGGCATCTTTTTCAATATAGGTGTCAGTTCGGGCAACATAGGCTTCTGGCTGATAATAGTCGTAGTAGGAGACAAAATATTCCACTGAATTATTTGGGAAAAAGGCCTTCATCTCCCCGTAAAGCTGAGCTGCCAAAGTTTTATTGTGGGCTAGAATAAGCGCCGGCCGTTGCAGCTTTTCAATGACTTTGGCCATAGTGAAGGTTTTACCTGATCCGGTTACCCCTAAGAGAACCTGATCTTTGTCCCCATTCTCGATACCTTTGCAAAGCTCGGCAATTGCTTGTGGTTGATCCCCTGCGGGCTCAAACTCAGAAACAATTTCGAACGGTATACCGCCTTCAGATTTATCCGGGCGTGCGGGTCTGTGGGGGATGAAAGGGGTGGATGTTTCAGTTTTGTTCTCTGTCTTCATAGGCTGTTTATAAGCTTTTTTATTAGGATTGCCAGCCTATTTGTTTTGGACAGAGAGGATTTTAAGGCAGGAAATCGTTGGCGGGCGGCGTTTAAGAATTGCCATCTGAAGCGAAACCAACTGACAGGAAGGTTTTATATTAGCCTCAGATGGCTTGGGAAACCTCTATTGCAGCCAGAAAGGCTTGCGGATTTCGTGTGACACGTCACTTGCAGTTAAACCCATGTCGCATAAGTTTTCTTGATCAAGGGATGCAAGGTTATGGCGCATGCTTGCGCGCTCCTGCCAGACAAGTACTGTATGGGTTAGTGTGGCAAGAAGACCCGCCTTCTTTACAGCCGCACCTGTTTCGAATGGGCTCGTTTCGGCGCATTTCAGAGTGTTTATAGTCATAATAGTCTCCTTTCCAGATTTGGTAAGATGCTGCATTTGAAGCAGCGTTTCTTGAATTTCGATGATTACGTTTTCGCTCAAATAATGGTTGATTACAAACGATTGTTTCTAATATGATGCATTAGTTTTTCTAATTTGAATGGGAGGCCCATATGAGATTGCCACCGTTAAACGCCCTTCGGGCTTTTGAGGCGGCTGCGCGCCATTTGAGTTTTTCTAAGGCTGCAGACGAACTATCGGTCACCCCGGCGGCTGTAAGTCACCAAATCAAAGGACTTGAGGAGTGGTTAGGTATTCCCCTTTTCCGGCGGCTGAACCGAGCTGTGATGCTGAGTGATGAAGGGCAGTCTTACTTGGTTGGTGTGCGGGATGGCTTGGAGGCCATTAACAGCGCAACAGAAAAACTATTGCAGCAAGGGACAAGCGGAGCGTTGACGGTGAGCACGTTACCCTCTTTCGCGGTTCGCTGGTTACTGCCCAGGTTGACCCGGTTTCGCGATAAGCACCCTGATATTGATATTCGGCTTTCCGCAAATGAGCATATTACAAACTTTAGAAAAGAAGATGTAGATGTGGTCATTCGGTACGGACGCGGGCCATATCCTGGATTGCATTCTGAGCTTTTTATGAACGAAGATAGCTTGTTTCCCGTCTGTAGCCCGGCTTTGCTTGAAGGGAAGTTTCCTCTTTGTAGTCCAGAAGATCTGATCCATCACACGTTATTACATGATGATTTACGTATCGATTGGGAAACCTGGCTTTCAGCGGCAGGCCTTAAGGGAATTGATCCACGGAAAGGGCCCAGCTTTAACGATTCGTCCATGGTATTGATGGCGGCAATGGCTGGACAAGGGGTTGCTCTTGGTCGAAGCACTCTAGCTGCTGAAGATCTAGCGTCGGGTCGGTTGGTTAAGCCTTTTGATATGGAACTAAAAGCGGGGAGTGCCTATCATATTGTCTGCCCGCTTGAGCATATGGACCGGCCGCAGATTGTCGCCTTTCGAAATTGGTTGTTTGAAGAAGCCGAATCCGATCCCGGGCGTTTTATGTCCACGCCGTAAATATTAGAATTAGGTATTTCTAACATCTATACAAACAAGGTGTTGCAAAGATCGCCCAGATTAAACGGGAAAAGCCCTTATTTTTAGCTTGGCTATTGCAACGTAATAAAGAGAGGCGTAGCTTTGCAATTGCTATTTAGCCCCTTATAAAACCACCTATTTTGAGAGAAAATGGTTATGTCAATCATCGCTGAAAGTTTGGGTCGTATTAAGCCGTCCCCCACTATTGCTGTTACTACGAAGGCCGCCGAATTACGTGCTGCTGGACGAGACGTTATTGGTCTTGGCGCAGGAGAACCTGATTTCGATACGCCAGAAAATATCAAGACAGCCGCGAAAACGGCGATCGATGAGGGGAAGACCAAATATACTGCTGTTGATGGTATTCCTGAATTAAAGCAAGCGATTTGCCAAAAGTTCAAGCGTGAAAACGGTCTGGACTATGAGCCGTCACAAGTAACAGTCGCCAGCGGCGGCAAGCAAATTATCTATAATGCCATGGTTGCAACGTTGAACCCGGGCGACGAAGTTATTATCCCAACACCATACTGGGTGTCCTACCCAGACATGGTGTTACTGGGCGGAGGCGAACCGGTTTTTGTGGCCACAGACGCCAGCAGTAACTTTAAAATTAAAGCTGAAGATCTAGAAG
>CAJXWA010000234.1 GCA_913062525.1 uncultured Alphaproteobacteria bacterium
TTGCTGACAACCATGTCGTTACTATCGTTTCTGTCATTCCCCGAGCGGGGGACAGCCAAAGACTGCATAGCGCCTGTTATTTCAGGTCCCGCTGCATGGCCTCCCCTGGTTATTCCTGACGGTGATACCGGGAACAGGTTCGGTCTCGCAATAGATGTCAATCGCGAAGTACTCAAAGAAATTGGCGCCACAGCGCATCTGGACCCACCTAAACCTTGGAATAGAGTTTTACGGGATCTGGAGACTGGCGATATTGATATGGTTTTTGCTCTTCTGGACAGTGAAGAACGTCGGAAAAAATTCACCTACACCGACGTTTGGGCTCACGATACCTATGGTGTTGTTACTCTAAAAGATAAAAAACTCAACTATTCGACCATTGAAGATTTGAAACACTTAAAAGGTGCCTACTACGCCTATTTGAAAATCCCCCCACCACTCGACAAACTTCTTGAAAATACCACCGACTTTCAGAGTATAAAAAACGTTGCCTCTCTCTATAAAATTCTTCATCAAGGGCGCGTAGATTATTTGATTGTTTCTGTTGCCACTTTCTTCTGGTTTACCCCAGAAGAATATCAAAAAAGCGATTTTAAAGTCGTTGAAAATTCCGTCATAGAACTACCCGTTTATATGGCTATATCCACGCAATCGCCGTGTGTGAAATATTTAGAAGAAATCAACGCAGCACTTCATAAAAAACGAGATCGCATTAGAAAATCTCTATCGCCGAGCAATTAATCTGTAGCAGCTATTTAGGACAAATGTGCTGTAAACTGTATTGCCTGCATCTTTGCCCGGCATTGACCTTCCCCCTATTCTATGAAGAGCACATAACGTACTTTAGAAAAACGCAAACAAACAAACCTAATTTACCGCGTTATTTTTCATGTCAGTCAAACTTGAGAAATTTAGTGACTTCCCTCACGTAAGTTTCCACATCACCACTAATTTCCAAACGATTATCCACAATTAACGAAGCCAAACCATGAACTGTAGACCATGCCGAAAAAGTGGCAAATGGTTGCGGGGTAATTCTTAGAATAGCTCTCTCCAAGCAGGAGAATGCTGCGGCCGCCGCGATCTCGTAATTTTCACTCTTCGGAAAATCAGATATTACATCGCTAAACATCAGCCTGAAAACAGCTCGATTGTCCAAAGCAAATTGCACATAAATGACCCCAAGCTTGTCGAGCATTTCTCTATGATCCTTGCTCCTGTCACATTCTTTTAGTTGTGTCTCGAGCAATATCTTTAGTGCCGTAAAACCACTTGCTGCAACTTCAACCAATAAAGAGCTTTTATCTTTAAAATGTGCATAAGGTGCCGCTTGGCTCACGCCTGTTTCTCGAGCGACCCCGCGTAACGACAGCTTATCCAAGCCCTCCTTCTCAACTATTTTCCAGGCTGCCTGAAGCAATGCATTACGGAGATCGCCGTGATGATAGGTTTGTTTTTGATTTGTCATCCTCATTCACTACCTCACCTTCTTAACAATGTTAAGTTCTATTTGCAATCTTAACAGTGTAAAGTTATAATTTTTGGATATACATAATTTTCTGCTTTTGAGGAGATGCTGATGTTGCAATCAAAAAATATAAATACGGAAATGGATTGGCGATCGATTTTGGGTCATACCTTAGAAGAAGAATATAATTATGCGCCCAGAATCGAAGGCAAAATCCCGGACAACCTGAAAGGAACGCTCTATCGGAATGGACCGGGGCGATTTGATCGCGGAGGCCGCCGAAAGGAACAACTCCTTGATGGTGATGGCATGATCCAGTCTTTTCAACTTCTGGGTGGAACGGCTCACTATCAAAATCGATTTGTCCGCACCGAAAAATATATTGAGGAAGAAAAGGCGGGAAAGCTGTTACATGAGACTTGGAGTACGAGGGCCCCCGGAGGATTCCTCGCAAATCTGGGGCTCCCGCGCATAAAGTGTCAAGCCGGTGTCACAACAGTGTGCCGGAATGACAAACTGTATGCCTTTGATGAGGTCTCCAATCCCTATATTCTGGATGGTGAAGATCTGTCTACCGTGGGTTCCGAACCTGTTGGGACAATCGATATCAGGAACTACAAAGCCCATACAAAAATAAATGCAAAAACCGGTGATTGGATTTTGTTTGGAACAGAATTTGGAAAAGTGATGAAAGCCCAGTTTGTGATCCAAAGCAAAACTGGCGAAATCAAATCTGAATTCTCCTTCGATTTACCGCGCCCATCCTACATGCACGATTTTTTTGAAACCGAAAATTTTGTCATCCTAAACCTTCAACCTTGCGGCCTTAATCTTGGCTCGACCCTCCTTGGCTTAACCAGCTTTATTAGCTCATTGAACTGGAAACCTGAAAAGGGAAATTTACTTGTCGCAATGCATAAATCTGGGACAGAAAAACCCATTATTATGGAGGCCCCTACTGCTTGGATGTGGCACAGCTATAACGCCTACGAGGTTGGAAATACGATTATCGCCGATTTTGTCGGATTTGAAAAACCTGATCATTTTTTGGGAGAAGATGCCGCATTTAAAACCATCATGAACGGGTCTATGGGGGTTGCCGAATCCAAAGGGACGAGCCGGCGTTATGAAATTGACCTAGTAGCAAAGACGGTTAAAGAAAATACTGTTGCCACAAATGCAGTAGAATTCCCTGTAATCAACATGTCAAAAAGTGGCCAAAATTATCAGTATGGCTATACGTCGATGGGACTTGATAACAATATTTTCCATTCAGCAATAGCACGCGTTGATTTCAACGATGGACAAGTTTCGCATTATGATTTTGGAGACACGGTTCATGTTGGCGAACCCATATTTGCACCTGATCCTACGCGAAGTAATGACGAAAGTAAGGGGTGGCTGCTGACGCTTGGCCTTAACGGGGAAACAGGCAAAAGCTTTTTATCTATTCTGGATGCTGCATCTCTTGCCGACGGGCCCGTTGCGACACTCCATCTGGAGCATCACAGCCCTCTAAGCTTTCATGGATTTTGGCGAGCTGGATAGAGTAGTTAAGAACGTTTACCCAAGTTTCCGACGACGCCGGTAATATCACCAAGCTCTTTGGATAGCATTCCAATACTTCTAGCTTTGGCCTGCCATGTGTCTATTTTTTTTTCAGAGACAGTTTCTGCAAGCATATCAAGGGCAGCCAAATTAGCCATATTTGCGCGGTCCGCCACCGTTTTCCGGCTTATCTTCGGCGATTTAGAGCAGTCCGTTTTCAAATCACTAACAAGCGAATGAAGTTCAGCCTGATGCATTGCATTTTCCTCAAATATTTACCCACGGATACCTTGAAGATATCCAATGAAAAAACTACGCTGATTCCCTAAAGAATTCCTTAATAAGTAATTTTCGTTAAATTTTAAAAAAATGATTTTGCAAACAGCTTCTTAACTATTTTCGGTGAGAGTTCCTGATGTTTTAAACATCGAGCGAATTTTTACGTTTGATTTACGAGGGTTTTGGGGGAACAAATGACACAGCTATCAGACAACAGACGGGAACATAAGCGGATCCTTGTCTCTAGTTCAACATTAGTAAAAAGTGGTGATACAGAATTTTCCGGTCGCATTCTCAACATCTCTGCTGGTGGGGCAGGAATTAGCATGGATGTTCAACTCATGGACAACACACATATTACAGTCAACATCGAAAATGTTGGGATGATTCCAGCAAAAGTTGTTCGGAATATGAAAGACGGTGTTGGCGTAAAATTTGAAATTTCAGAAGAAAAAGAAAAACGGTTCATTGAACAAATAACTGAGATTATTGAACTCAAACGGCATGAAGAAACCGAAAAAACAGCTTAACAGGCAATAAATCTAGCCCGTGACACCTTTGATAAGTCTGGCTCTGCTGATCGCAAATCCAGACTTTTACTTTGGATTTTCCTCAAGAAGAATAGATAGGGGTAGTGCAGCTAGATGCTTATCCGCCTTGACGTCCGGCATACAAAATTTGTCGGGCATCTTTATGGAACTCTTCTGCTAGAATCATTTCGGCGCGCAATTCCGCTAGTGTTTTTTCTATATCGTCAGATGAAAGTCCATCTTCACCTTCGAATGCAGAGAGTTGTTCCACACCTGATTTTGCAGCGAGCGCCAATCCTTTTTTAAGGTAGGCATCTTTTCGATTGTCGATCCAATGCAACAACGCGTCCACTTGCTCTTGGCTAATTTCCATTCCAATACCCTACTTTTCTCATCAAAATACTATTTCTTTTATATGATCTTTCTCGCACC
>CAJXWA010000235.1 GCA_913062525.1 uncultured Alphaproteobacteria bacterium
TTATAACGAGAACTTGAAAGAATACAGCGCGTATCTTCGGGTCCCGCCACATACTAACTCCAGCTTGGCCTGAGACATCAGCAGTCATTAGGCAGCTCCTTCTGGGAGTAGATGCAAAATCAAAATACAAAAAAAGTGCATGCCTCGGCTGAGACACACACTCTTATTGAAAAGCTATATACGTTTAGCGTGCAGGTGCGGCATAAAGAATACCACCATTGCTCCACAAACCGTTTAGACCACGTGCGATCTTAAGCGGAGTGCTAGCACCAAGGTGTTTTTCGAAAACTTCACCATAGTTGCCTACTGATTTCACAATGTTGTAAGCCCATGCTTTATCGAGCTTCAACTGCGCACCAAGATCACCAGATGCGCCAAGAAGACGGCCAACTGATGGATTTTTGCTGCTCATCATTTCATCAACGTTTGCAGATGTAACACCCATTTCTTCGGCATTGATCATTGCATTCAATGTCCAACGAGCAATATCGCCCCATGCGTTGTCGCCGTGGCGAACAAGTGGGCCAAGAGGTTCTTTAGAAATAATTTCTGGAAGAACAATATGGTTTTCAGGATCTGCAACGACTGTCCGCTGTGAATAAAGGCCTGATTGGTCAGTTGTGTAAACGTCACATGTGTCTTTCACATATGCTTCACGAACTTCGTCAGCTGTGTCGAACAAAACTGAATCGTATTTCATGCCTTGAGCTGCAAAATAATCAGCAAGGTTTAGTTCAGTCGTTGTACCAGACTGAAGACAAATACGTGCGCCACTAAGTTCTTTGGCTGATTTCACGCCGAGTGATTTTTTAACCATGAAGCCTTGGCCATCATAGTAGTTCACGCCGATGAATTCAAAGCCGAGGTTCACGTCACGGCTCATAGTCCATGTTGTGTTACGGGCCAGAACGTCAATTTCACCAGACTGAAGCGCTGTGAAACGCTCTTTAGCAGTTGTTGGTGTGTATTTAACTTTGTCTGGATCTCCGAAGATTGCAGCGGACATGCCGCGACAGAAGTCAACATCGAAGCCTTCCCATACGCCTTTGTCATTTGGTGATGCAAAACCAGCAAGACCTGTAGTTACGCCGCATTGAATAAAGCCTTTGGCTCTTACGTCGTCGAGAGTCGCTGCAGATGCTGCACCGGCCATAAAAGTAGCTGCCGTGGCGACAGCTAATAAGCTCGCTCTTTTCATAAAATTACCTTCCTGTCAGTTTTTTTTATAATCGAATCCCCCTAACCCTCGAGTCAGGGTTCTTGGCATAAAGCCAACGAAAACCATATTTTTCCCAAATGTATGGTTCCGATACCCCTGACGATAGGATATTTGCCCAACCCGTCAACGGATAATTTCAATTTCGGACGGATTGTTCCATTTTTCCACAAAAATTAACTATAAATTTCGTTCTTCCCTCGTTTCCCGCAATCCTATATTGATGCGAAACGTTAAATTCTGCGCAGGAGTAGTAAATTTAGATGAAAGACGAAACAAAACTAGTCGTTGCCGGACGTTCACCAGAATCGAATTTCGGTATTGTGAACGTTCCCGTTTATCATGCATCAACCGTCTTATACTCTTCATTGGAGGAGCTGCAAAAACGTCACATAGACCGTGCTGAGGGTAAACAGGTAGTGACTTATGGTCGTATGGGAACGCCAACCACATGGTCGCTTGAAAACGCCGTCGCCGAAATTGAAGGTGGATACAGGTCACACGTATTTCCATCCGGTCTTGCTGCCTGCGCACAAGCGATTCTCGCGTTTACAAAAACCGGAGATCACATCCTTGTAACGGACAGTGTTTACGGTCCGACAAGAGCCTTCTGTAATAATGTCCTTTCAAAGTTTGGTGTGGAAACAACTTTCTACGACCCATTGATTGGTAGCGGCATTTCAGAGCTTATGCGCCCCAATACAACCATCGTTTTCACAGAATCTCCCGGATCTCAAACATTTGAGATGCAAGATATTCCTGCCATTGCCGGCGCAGCCCATAAGAAAAATGCGATCGTTATCATGGATAACACCTGGGCATCCCCGCTTTATTATAAGCCATTTAGCCATGGCGTAGATGTGTCTATTCAGGCTGGTACAAAATATATCGTTGGACATTCTGACGTTATGATCGGAACAGTCACGACGACTAAAGAGCTTTGGCCAACACTGCAGGCAAGTGCTGCTGGCATGGGGCAAACCACTGGTCCTGACGATGTTTATTTGGCGCAACGCGGCCTTCGGACACTATCTGTTCGCCTAAAACAGCATATGGAAAACGGCATTAAGATCGCTGAGTGGCTTAAAGGGCAGTCACAAGTTCATTCAGTATTACACCCTGCACTTAAAGATCACCCAGGGCATAGCCTTTGGAAACGTGATTTCCTTGGGGCTTCTGGATTATTTTCATTCCGCTTAAACGCAGTCTCAATGGAAGCCGTTGCAGCCTTCATGGATCACCTTGAATTGTTTGGAATGGGATATTCATGGGGTGGTTTTGAAAGCCTCGTTATATATGCCGATCCAAGTAGTTACAGAACGGCGACAAAATGGGATAATACCAATCCGCTAATCCGTCTTCATATTGGACTAGAAGATCCAGATGATTTGATTGCAGACTTGAAAGCCGGTTTTGACCGTCTTGACGCCGCGAAATAACAGATAACTGAACATAGAGACCAATATGACTGAACTTGCATCCTTGCTTAATTTTAATAATGACGGTCTCATACCCGCCATCGCGCAGCAACATGACACGGGTGAAATTTTAATGATGGCCTGGATGAATCAGGATGCCATTGATGAGACACTTGCCACCGGTCAAGTCTGCTATTGGTCTCGATCCCGCAGCGCACTTTGGCGTAAAGGCGAAAGCTCTGGGCAGGTACAGAAGCTCGTCAATTTTCGTCTCGACTGTGATGGCGACACCATATTGCTTAAAGTTAAGCAAACGGGTGTTGCGTGTCACACTGGGCGTCATAATTGCTTTTTCTATGAGGTGAATGACGGCAAAGTCGACGTTATTTCTGATGTACTTGTCTCACCTGAAGATATGTACGGCAAAAAATAAACTGCAATTCACATTGAAACTTGGCTTTAAGTAATCCATGACAAATAAACAACAAAAAGTTAGTATCATTGGCGGCGGCCCCGCAGGTTTAATTGCGGCCCAAAGGCTTCGCGAAACAACTGATTGTGACGTTCATGTGTATGAGCAGAAGCCATCTGTTGGCCGTAAATTTCTAATTGCCGGACGCGGGGGCCTTAACCTCACCCACTCAGAAGACATCTCTAATTTTCTCAAGAAATACGGCGAAGAGGAAGAGTTTCTAACCCCTTGCATCAATGCCTTCACCCCCGAAAATTTAAGGGAATGGGCACATAAGCTCGGGATTGAGACTTTTGTCGGTAGCAGTGGTCGCGTATTTCCAAGCCAAATGAAATCAACGGCTCTAATGCGGGCCTGGACAAAACATTTGACTAAATTGGGAGTCCACTTTCACCTTCAACATAGTTTCATTGGTTTTGATGAAGCAGGCTCCCCACTAATCAAAAACAAAGATGGAGACCTCGCGTCAATAAACGCAGATGCTGTCCTGTTTACAACGGGCGGCACCAGTTACCCGCATTTGGGCGCAACTGGCGAATGGGCAAAGGCCCTTAATTCCCGTCATGTTGAAACAACCCCTTTTCAAGCCATAAATTGCGGTTTCAATGCTATCTGGTCCGACTATTTATCTGACAAATTTGCAGGGCAACCTCTTAAAAACATAGAAGTTTCTCTGGATGGAGAGATAAGCCACGGCGATCTAATTGTCACCAATTATGGTCTTGAGGGCGGTACGATTTACGGTATCAGTCGCGCCATAAATGTCGCATTAGCAACCAACAATGCAGCAACTATCTATCTGGATTTAAAGCCGAATTTATCTCTGGATCAGATCGAGTTAAAGCTGTCACAGCCTAGAAAAAAACAAAGCCTATCTAATTTCCTCCGCAAGCAACTTAAACTCACAGCTCTTGAAATTGGACTAATTCACGAACTTTGCGACAAACGTGATGTTCAAGATGTGGGGCTTCTGGCCAATAAAATCAAAGCACTCCCAATTGAAATTCAATCGGCCCGCCCAATTGATCGGGCAATCAGTACCATGGGCGGTATCAAGACGTCTGAGTTTGACGAGCATCTTATGCTCAAGAAGC
>CAJXWA010000236.1 GCA_913062525.1 uncultured Alphaproteobacteria bacterium
CGTCCAAAGCCTTTTACTTCTGTCGCTGTAAGGCCGTCGATACCGATAGCCGTGAGAGCGTCACGAACGTCATCTAGTTTAAACGGCTTGATAATGGCCATTACTAATTTCATTTTGTCACCTTTTGGGCTCTACAGGTCAGGGCAAAGGCCCCAATACGGTTCTTTATTACAAGAGCCGTGCCAGTTTTATCAGTGTGACAAAATAATGTTAAAAATCAATAGGTTGACGTATATATGCCCATAAAATAGGCGGCGCAGTATTTTTGTATAGCACCTATATTGCCTAAAAAATATGCAGTGGCTATTTTTTAGGCAGACTCAAATCTGAAGTGCTTTTTCAGCGGCTGAACTTAAGCGCAGCAGTTTTCCTTCTTCAAAAGCAGGGGCCATTAGCATCATTCCAACAGGAAAGCCAAGAGCTGATCCGGCGGGAAGTGTTGTCGCGCATAACCCCAAGAGATTAGCAAGGCGGGTTAAGCTGATAGACATGAGGGCCATGTCTAAATAATAGGCTTCATCCGCATAGAGTTTATCTAAAAGAGGCGGGATGGAGGGCTGTGTTGCGCCAACCACCAAATCAAAGCCGGCTGTTTGCTGGGCATACTCGGCTTTAAGTTTTTTCAAAGCAAACTCTAGCTTCAACGCATTACCTGCACTAAATTTCTCTCCGGCCAGAAACCGATTTCCAATAGAAGAGAAGATGCGGTCTGGGGTTTGCCTAATTTGATCACCCCATAAAGCATACCCTTCCAGCATGCCGGGATACCCATTTTCATTGCAGCAGGCCAGAACATCGGCAAATGCCGGAACGGCGCCCCTTACGATTTCAGCGCCGGCTACCCGCAATTTATCAAGCCCAGCAGCGATGGTCTGATTAATCTCAGGTTCCACTAAATCATCGAAAACAGTTGTCGCCACTAAAATGCGGGCGCCTTTTAATGTTGCGCCGTGTAAGTCAGCGGGTTTTTCACCCGATAAAATGGCACATAAAGCGTTTGCATCGGCAATATCATGGGTTAAGGGTCCAACGGTATCTTGCGAGGGAGATAGCGGCACTGATCCTTCCAGCGAGATCAAGCCGTGGGTAGTTTTAAGGCCGGTTATCCCGCACCAAGCGGCTGGAATGCGGACTGATCCAGCGGTGTCTGATCCGATGGCGGCGGCGGCGAGACCGTGATACACGGAAAGGGCGGCCCCTGCGGAGGATCCACCCGGAACACGGTCCTGTTCCGTATCGTGAGGGTTGGTTCCGGTCCCAGTCCAAGGATTATTGCCAAGGCCTGAAAAGGCCAAGTCGGGCATATTGGTTTTCCCAAGGCAAATCAGCCCTGCGTTCGTGGCGCGCCGTAAGCATTCAGCGTCATGATTGGGAATACGTCCTTCCAGCAGCTGCGTTCCAGCTTCTGTTTCGATGCCAGCGGTATCAAATAAATCTTTCCACGAGATCGGCACGCCATCAAGGGCGCTTCTGCGGACACCAGATTTTGCGCGAATACTGGCGGCTTTTGCTTCTCGCAGGGCCCGTTCTTCGGTCAAGCGAACATAAATAACATTGTCAGGATCTTTTTCTTTGATGCGATCCAGAAAATATTGCGTCAAATCAACAGGATCAATCTCGCCCTGTTGTATTTTACCGCCAAGTTCGAGGGCGGTTAATTGGTGCCATTTATTTGTCATTCTGGTAGGTTAGCGCTAACTTGACCCGTGAGCAACAATTCAGAATTGGAACGCGTATGGCATCGGCAAAAAAACCCACAATTATAAAGACTGATATTCTTGTGGTTGGCGGCGGTCTTAACGGTTTTCCCCTTGCCATTGCGGTGGCATCGGCTGGTCTTGATGTGATTGTGCTCGAAAAAAATGATCCAACTGCGGTTGTTGCGGACACATTTGATGGCCGGGTGTCTGCCATTGCCCATGCATCGCGCAATTTGCTCATGGGCATTGGGGTTTGGGACCATATTCCCAAAAAAGAACCCATGCTTGATATTCGCATTACAGACGGCCCCTCCAAACTTTTTCTGCATTATGACCATCGTCAGCTTGGTGATCAGCCCTTTGGATATATGGTTGAAAATCGGCACATGCGCGTTGGGTTGTTAAAACGCGTAAACGAGCTTGAAAATCTGACCCTGATGGCCCCGGCAGAATATGAAACATTAGAGCGCGATGCATCTGGTGTGACGGCAACTCTAAGTGATGGAACGGTTATTCAGGCGCAGCTTTTGGTGGCCGCAGATGGTCGAACGTCCCCAATTCGGGAAGCTGCGGGGATTGGTAAAGTCGGCTGGTCTTATCATCAGTCAGGTATTGTCTGTACCGTTGCCCATGAACACCCCCATAACGGGGTCGCCCAAGAAAGATTTTTAAATCCGGGACCATTTGCGATTTTGCCCATGACAGGAAACAGATCTTCTTTGGTTTGGACAGAAGAGACTGAGGCCGCGGCCAAAATCATGGCGCTGGACGATGACAATTTCTTGTCTGAGATGTCTAGACGTTTTGGAGATTACCTTGGGAAACTTGAAGTTGTTGGTCCGCGATGGAGTTATCCGCTGACCCTTCACCAAGCGGATGAGTATGTGGGGGAGCGTCTTGCATTGATCGGTGATGCGGCCCACGGGATGCATCCAATCGCGGGTCAGGGGTTAAACCTTGGTCTTCGGGACGTGGCGGCTTTGGCAGAGATTATCACGGATGCAGCCAGACTTGGGCTAGATCCCGGAACGGGCAATAATCTACAGAAATATCAACGCTGGCGCCGATTTGATTCAATGACACTGCTGGCCATAACCGATGGATTGAACCGGCTGTTTATGGTGGATTTACCGCCGGTGAGATTGGCACGGGATCTGGGGCTTGCTGCCGTTAATAAAATGCCGCGCCTGAAAGGCTTCTTTATGGAGCATGCGCGCGGCACCGTTGGTGTATTGCCGCGCTTGTTAGATGGGAAGCCGCTCTAGGCTCCCCAAAACTCACACAAGGCTCATTGCTTCTAGGGGTCGCGGCTAAGACCTGCGACCGCTAGATTTGTCACGTAGTTATCCCAGACGCTTTCATGGGTAAACCCGAGTGCGTACAGAAAGCTCCACGAAAACAGACCTGTATCATGCAGATCGTCAAAATTTAGGCGAACGGCATAATTCCCTACGGGCTCCATTCCCATGATGCCCACGTGACGGCGACCAGAAATAAGTTGTTTCTGGCTGGGGCCGTGACCTTGGACTTCAGCGGATGGGCTTTCAACGCGCAAAAGTTCTGCCGGATATTCGAACTTGTGGCCGTCGGAGAAAGAGACGACAAGCTTTTTCTCTTCTGATTTCAGGCGGACCTCAGTTGGTTTAGGCCGTCCAGCCTGATCATATAAATCTGAAGATAAATCAGCCATTAAACATCATCCAATCGGCGGGCTTCATCAATCAACATGATGGGAATACCATTTCGAATTGGAAAGGCAAGGTTGGCTTTTTTACTGATGAGTTCAAAATTCTCGCGGTCATACATCAGCGCCTCTTTGGTGAGAGGGCAAACCAGTATCTCGAGAAGTTTAGGGTCAATGGAAGATTTATCTGAGCCTGATGGTTGCTCTTGGGATGTTTCGGTCACGGTGGCTCTCCTGAGATTTACTGTAGTGTTTTGTTAAACTCGCCCTGTTGCATCATCATGCTGAGTAAGCTGACCAGCAGATGAGAGCGGGCAGGAACATCCTGCGCTTCGAGCAAGGCCTGTTTTTCGGCAGGTGAGAACGGGCAGATCATAGAAAGTGAATTGATCAAATTGTCATCGGCCAAGTGGTTTAAAGCTTCCCAGTCGGCTTCCTCGTCTTCAAATTCGAGGAAGTTACGAAGCACTTCCTGCAAGGATGTTCGGTCAATCTCACCGCTGTCTGATGGAACGCGGTCGTG
>CAJXWA010000237.1 GCA_913062525.1 uncultured Alphaproteobacteria bacterium
GGACCCATTTTCGGGTTCCAACGGCGGGCCTGATGGCCAAAATGTACACCAGCTTCTAATAGCTGACGCATAGTAAAGGTTGGCAGTGACATCTGCTGTACTCCTTCTCCGGTTGAGCCTCCGCGGGTCTTGGTCCAGAACCATTCTGAACACCGGATGGGTAGTGCCAACACGGCAACACCCGAACCCACGTGCGAATTTACAAGGCGGTAACTACGCCTCTACGGCCCAATATGCAAGGTAATAATGCACCCAAACCGGAAATATTCGAAAAATGCTAGATATCATGAACATCAAGCACTCCGGGGACATATTTCAGGGCTTGGCGAACCTCAGGGGAGATACTGTAAGAAGAGGCCAAATCAAGCTCAACTTCTTTATCTTCACCCTTCAAATTAAGGACAAATGCTACCCGCCCACGACCAGGTCCCGTTTTTTCCAAAATGCCTGCGATCTGATTTAGGGGACTATCGTCATCCATAAAAATACGCACCCCGTCACCAGTTTGAGCGGCGACCGTTTCCAGCCGTTGCGCAGATTGCGCTGTAACACGGGGCTGCTCATTTTCCATATCGATGTGTCCATTTACACTCAACACAAGCGAGCTACCGACATTCAATATGTCCTGACATTGCATCAGGGTCTCTTCAAACATGGTGACTTCAAACGCACCGGAGGCATCAGACAAAGTCACAAAGGCCAATGCCTTTCCTTTTTTCGTCTTGATTTGGCGCTTTGCCATCACCGTTCCCGCAAGTTTCGCGGCACTTTCCGCAGCATTCAAAGCGCCAAAATAGGAAACACTGCTTCTAACGCCTGCCTTATCCAATGTTTTAGCGTATGCATCAAGGGGATGGCCGGACAGGTAAAATCCAACTGCATCGAATTCCTGTTTAAGGACCTCCATTGATGTCCACCGATTTGCTTTTATCAATACGGGAGCCACATCGGCGCTGCTTTCTGCACCGCCAAACAAGTTCACTTGCCCAGATCCCCTCTCGTCAGCCATTTGCTGGGCGTGCCGCAATAAATTCTCGAGAGAGGCGAACACTTGCGCCCGATCGACATGCAGTGCATCAAACGCTCCGGCTCTCGTCAGGTTTTCTGCTTGACGTTTATTCAAATGCTTTGGATTAAGACGGGAAGAGAAATCAAAAACGTCTTTAAATTGACCGTTTTCAGTTCTTTCCTGAATGATGCCAGCCATAGCCTCCTTACCGACATTTTTAACCGCGGCCAAAGCATAACGAACGGCACCTCTCTCTCCCTCAAATTCCACATTGAACTCAACTTCGGATCGGTTCATACACGGAGGATGCAACGGGATTTTCATAAGCTCCAGATCTTGCCTGAAAATATTGAGCTTATCCGTGTTGTTAATATCAAGGCTCATGGACGCCGCCATAAACTCAACAGGGAAATTCGCTTTCAAATAGGCCGTATGGTAGGAGACTAATGCATAAGCTGCCGCATGGGATTTGTTGAAACCGTAACTCGCAAACTTCGCAACAAGATCAAAAATATGACTGGCATCTTTTGCATCAACACCTTGATCAACGGCACCTTCACAGAACCGATCTCGCTGCTGGTCCATTTCCGCCTTAATTTTCTTACCCATGGCTCGCCGAAGTAAATCGGCTTCACCAAGACTATATCCCGCAAGGACTTTGGCGATCTCCATCACTTGTTCCTGATAGATGATAACGCCGTAGGTTTCCTCCAATATATCTTTCAGTTTTTCATGAAGAAGGTTTGGCTCTTCTTCCCCATGCTTACATCTGATATATGTGGGGATGTTCTCCATTGGACCCGGGCGGTACAAGGCTACGATCGCGATAATATCTTCGAAGGCATCGGGTCTCATTTTTCGAAGCATGTCGCGCATGCCCGAACTCTCAAGCTGGAACACCCCGACCGTTTCACCGCGTGCCAAAAGCTCGAAGCTAGGTTTGTCATTGAGGGGGATCGCTGCAAAATCAATTTTAATACCGCGCTTTGCAATAAGGTCTTTGGCCCGGTCCAAAACCGTCAGTGTTTTTAAGCCCAGAAAATCGAATTTAACCAGCCCAGCCGTTTCCACATATTTCATGGAATACTGGGTAACCGGCATATCAGAGCGGGGGTCGCGATAAAGCGGCACCAACTTATCAAGCTCCCGGTCACCGATCACCACACCAGCCGCATGGGTCGACGCATGGCGATACAGTCCTTCTAACTGCAACGCAATCTCGATGAGACGCGCTACTTCAGGATCATTCCTGCGCGCTTCCCTAAGGGGGACTTCCGTATCAATGGCCTCTTGTAAACCAATGGGGTTGGCAGGGTTCGAGGGGATCATTTTACTGATCCTATCCACCTGCCCGTAAGGCATTTGCAGAACCCGTCCCACATCTCGAATAGCCGCTTTGGCTTGTAACTTACCAAAGGTAATAATCTGGGCCACTTGGTCGTGGCCGTATTTGTCCTGAACATACCGGATAACGCGCTCGCGTTTATCCTGGCAAAAGTCGATATCGAAATCGGGCATACTTACCCGTTCAGGATTTAGGAACCGCTCGAACAGCAACCCAAAACGCAAGGGGTCAAGGTCTGTAATTGTCAACGCCCAAGCAACCACAGAGCCCGCACCAGAACCACGGCCCGGCCCCACGGGAATATTATTTTCTTTGGACCAATGGATAAAGTCCCAAACGATCAGAAAGTATCCCGGAAAACCCATCTGATTGATAATTCCGGTCTCGTAATCGAGGCGGTCAAAATATTCTTTAGACTTGGCCGCTTTTTCGGTTTCGTCCATACCATCAGTAAAGACTTCATTATCTAGGCGTTCCTGAAGCCCTTCTCGTGCTAACGCTTCGAGCTGTCCGGCTTCATCAAGTCCCTCACCTGAGCCAAAAGCAGGCAGAATAGGTTCCCGAACTGGAGATGCCACAGAACATCGCTGAGCAATCACTAGTGTGTTGTCGATGGCCTCTGGAAGATCACTAAAGATCTTCTGCATTTCATCTGCTGATTTAAAGTAATGTTCTGGTGTGCGGCGCTTCCGCTCCAGATCACCGACATATTTACCGGCCGCAATACATAAAAGCGCATCATGGGCATCATACATGTCGCGTTTTGGGAAGAAGCATTCATTGGTCGCAACAAGCGGGATATCCAATTCATATGCCAGATCAAGCATCATCGGCTCGGTTTGAGCCTCAAGCTCTAACCCATGGCGCTGTAACTCAACATACAATCGGTCAGAAAAAAGCTCCTTCAGTCTCGATAGATATTCTCTCGCCTCATCTTCTTTTTCATCAGCGATCAGCCGCCCAACTGGCCCTTCAGCGCCGCCAGTCAGGCAAATCAAACCCTCCGCATGGTTAGAAAAAACATCGAAAGGAACTTGCGCTGTATCACCAGCTTCTGTCTTCAAGAAAGCATAAGACGTCAATTTCAGAAGATTATAATAGCCTTCTTCATTTTGAGCCAACAGGACAACAGGGTCAGGTTCAGGACGACGCCCATGGCGTTCTATCTCACCTTCGTTGGTCAATGCAATCTGGCACCCGATAATAGGTTGAACGCCTTTCCCAGGAAGCGTGAGGGATTGCTCCAAGCTACCAAACATATTATTGGTGTCAGTTATGGCAACCGCTGGCATATTGTTGTCTTTGCAGAGGTCCGCCAGTTTTTTGACTGGTATGGCTCCCTCAGACAACGAATAGGCGCTATGGACCCGAAGATGGACAAATCCGGCGTGAGACAATGTCGTTCCCTCTAATTCT
>CAJXWA010000238.1 GCA_913062525.1 uncultured Alphaproteobacteria bacterium
TGGCATCTCTCGTGTTTACGCCAAGACGTTCAAGCATGGCTTGCAGACTTTGTTCTGTAAAAGGAGAGTTTGTAAGAGAGTCGCCCGTACCATTTAGTCCAACAACGAGTCCGTAGCCAACCAGTATGTTTTCGCGAACGCCTTCAAAGTCAGTGATGTCTTTTACTCGGGATGCCGCCGTTGCGTAGGGGCTGTTCAAGGTAAAGATTAACACCGAAGCGATAAGTCGGCCGACAAACTGCCGGGACGGGCGAATTTTTTTGGTATACTTTTGAATGGTATCAAATGTCATACTGGTTATCCGGTCGTTGGCTCTTCTTTAAAGAGTCTGAAATTGCTGGTATAAGTTATTATGCCAAAACCATGCCAACTTAATAGGTCTGTAAGTAATTGTTTCTAAACGAAAAAATATGAAGTCTGACGGAAATTAATTGCCGCAAGGAAGCAATTTCCGGGTTGCCCGGCAATTTTAGCCCCTTGTCTTTTGGTAAAAAAATGCCAATAGTATCTGGGACGCTTTAAACAATTTTTTGATAACCGTTACAGGAATAAATATGCGTGTCTCTGGACCAGGTCGTGTCGGTACGCCGCAGAAAACTCAGGGTAACAAATCAGCCTCAAAAACAGGGGCGAAATTTACCGTTCCTGATGATAGTGCTGATGTCGTTGCTAGCAGTAACGTTGCGTCGGGATCACCAATTAGTTCCATCGATGCTATTGTTGCTTTGCAAGGGGTAGATGATTCCCTCAGCAGCAATAAACAAACATGGAAAAAAGGAAATGACCTGCTTGAACGGCTGGAAGAAATTCGGCACGGATTGCTTATTGGGTCTATTCCTGTGGAGCGCTTGAAAAACCTTCAAGCGACATTGGCCTCAATCGATGCGACGGCCACAGACCCAAAACTAGCCGAGATTGTCGGCGAAATAGAAGTTCGCGCTGCCGTTGAACTTGCAAAATTGGGTTTTTGACAGGTTTTTGTTACCTTTGTCATATTATTTTGTCTTTTTTCCATTATAGTTTTCTCAATACTAACCGGTTGTGCTAAACACGCACTTATATAATTTAGACCAACTGATTTTATGCGCCATGTGGAGTTGCGTAATGAACGTTCATTTATCAGATGACTATAAGCCTACTGAAGACGAGCCATTTATGAGTTCTCGTCAACAGGAATATTTCAGAACTAAACTTCTGAAATGGAGGGCTGAAATCCTAGCAGATGCTAATCAGACCATAGCTAATCTTCAGGTTGAGACTGTGAAGGAGCCGGATATTGCAGATCGGGCATCCACAGAATCAGAGCGGGCTCTAGAGCTGCGTACCCGAGATCGGCAACGGAAACTGATCGGTAAGATTGACGCGGCACTTCGCCGGATTGACGAGGGCGTTTATGGGTATTGTGATGAAACGGGAGATCCAATATCTCTCCGTCGGTTGGAAGCAAGACCGGTCGCTACCTTAAGCCTAGAAGCGCAAGAGCGACACGAGCGACGCGAAAAAATTTACCGCGACGATTAATAAAAAAACCGGCATTAATAGCCGGTTTTTTTTGATCAAATCGCTTTGAATTATTAGCTTTGTTCCGTCCCGCTTAGAACGGGAAAATAATATCAAACAGTTGTTGTCCGTAGCGAGCTTGCTGTACATCGGTAAGATGACCGCGACCACCATAGGCGACGCGCGCTTCTGCAATTTTGGAACTTTCGATTGTATTGCTTGAAGAGATGTCTTCTGGCCGAACAACACCGGTTACATATAAATCGCGGCTTTCAAAATTCACTCGAACTTCCTGACGGCCTGAAATAACCATGTTTCCATTTGGCAATACCTGGGTCACGATGGCAGCGATTTCCATTTCAATGACCTCGTTCCGAGTAACAGCGCCGCTACCTGTAACCGAATGATCGCTTTCAATATCAGCAAGGGAGGCCGCATCAACAGCCTCTGGCAATATCTTCGCAAGTTGCGATTCAAGTCCAAGAAGACTTGTAACGCCCGCGGCTTCACTAGCGGAGCGGGAGGTTGTTGTCGTGTTCGAGAGAGTTGCCTTGTCCGATATCTGGATCATTACAGTCAGAATATCACCTATTCTCGCGGCTCGTTGGTCTTTGAAAAATGCTCGCGACCCAGGGCGCCACAATGAATTAGCTTGCTGGATAACCGGTTCAGGGCGCGGCATTGGTAACGTCACTGGTTTATAGTCGCTTTTTGTCATTGGATTTTCAATTTTTGAGAGCGGCGGTTCTGCACCCACAGACGCGAGCCTACTGTAAGCGTTGCATCCTGTAAGCATGGCAGAGACACCCAGCAGCACTAAGAATTTTGTTAGGGGTTTGAGGATGGTGTTGGTCATTCTAAATCTCCTCTATACGATTACTGAGCAATCGCAAAGCGTTGCTGTGGTGTGATAATGCGGGCTTCACCCTCATTGATGATTTGTGCTTGAACGACTTTTCGGCTGACAATATTTTCAACACGAATTACGTCACCTTCTGCGCCATTCTCGAGAGCTTTCCCCGTGATTGACAGTGCGATACCACCGTTTCTAAGCGTTATGGACAGTATTTTTCCTTTAGGAACAGTGACAGGTTCGCCCAAATTATTTAAATTGATAAGACCACCGGTTCTAATGCTTCTGCGCGGGCTTTTGCCGAGAATATCGTCTAGTTCAAGGGCAACATTTCGGCTGACCTTACTGCGCCTAATTAATTTGTAATCAATATCAGTTTCGTCAATTTTCTGACCGGCCCGCAATAAATGTGCTGTTATTGGAACCATCACTTGTTGGTAAATTTTTCCAGAAATTTTATATCTGCGCGGATTATTCCCATCGGCCGGTGCCACGACGATTGCGTTGAAAAACTCCTTGGATAAGTTGTAGGATAAGCTTTCAACGGCGATCATTGGAAATTCATCAAGGCCAACTTGGACATTCATATTACGAGAGGTGAGGACGATTTCAAACTGATCTGTCTGGAGCTCTGTCGCCAATGCAATTTGCAATTCTTGAGTTATATCTTGTTCTGGGATGCGCTGTCCCCGGCGAAGGACTGTAACTCGCTGCATTTGGCGGGTCGGTGTCCATTCCAATCCATGCTTACGGGCAACAAACGCTAATGAAGTTGCTTTGAACGTAATGGTTTTTCCAGGTGCGGGAGAGGTCGCAATTACATAACTATTCAAGTCATCTGCACCGTTAAAGACATCACCAAATGTGACGTCATCTCCAACTACGGTTAGCACATTTTTAAGAGTGACGACGGCGGCTTCTGACACTGCAGAAATTGCCGACGAGCCAATAATGAGTGCGAGAATGACTGTAATATGTTTCATAATGAGCCCTCTATTCTAGAGTTTTACGCAAATTTCGATTATTTAAGTTGGTTCGTTGTGGACATCATTTCGTCAGCTGTTGTGATGACTTTTGAGTTCATCTCATAAGCGCGTTGCGCGGTAATCAACGATGTGATCTCGCCAACAGCATTCACGTTAGATGTTTCAAGATATCTTTGACGAAGTGTACCAAAACCCGTTGACCCAGGAACACCGATACTTGGTGCACCTGATGCTGTGCTTTCTTTAAACAGGTTATCGCCTTGGGGTTGAAGACCGGCTTCATTGAAGAAAATTGCCAGATCTATTTGCCCAACTGTTTGCAAATTTACTTGTCCGTCAAGAGCAACTTGGACTTCACCGCTTGAATTGACGGTGACGCTCAAGGCATCTTGCGG
>CAJXWA010000239.1 GCA_913062525.1 uncultured Alphaproteobacteria bacterium
GGAGATCTGTCGCCAGCTCAAGGTTTTCAGCTGCTGCCATGCTCAATATATCGATTTTGCCAGATTGCATGTCTTTTTGGTATTTGTCCGAGATACCGTTCAGCCGTTCGGATGTAATCAGTTTGCCCGTTTCCTGGTCTCTTGCAAGCAAGATGAAACACTCCTCAAAGGCCTCTCGAATGGACGCAATTTTGAAGGAAAGAAGGGGATCATCTAGGGATTGGCTTTGCGGTAAGTGATTTTTTAGCTCAGGGTTTAGATCGGCGCTGTCCACTTTGCCGCCGGGAAAGACAAGGGCGCCAGAGGCGAAATCAATCTGATGATGGCGGACCACCATAAAGACTTCAAGTTGGTCACTAGCTTTCTTGCAATCGCGCACAAGAAGGACGGTTGCGGCGGGTTTCAGCGGAGCAGGCTCTTTTGTCATGACGTTTTTTATCCTTATTATTATCAGCGTCCCAGCCTGATACATAACGGGCTGGCAGACAACAACTATAACCCGCTGACCTAAAGGATAGTATAAATATTTGATTACAGATTAATAACAAGGGCCGCAATGATGGGACCAAACCCGTCTTTTTGAAGGATCACAGCGCAACCATCACGGCCAGCGGCAGCCAGCATGCCTAAATCTAGTTTTAGGATTTGCTTGCTCCCATCCCAACGCTCGAGCATTTGAATTTTACGAACCACATTATGGTAGGAAACTGATTTTCCCCGGTTTTCGCCGCGGCGAATTTGACCTTCGTTTTCACGGTCAAGATCCATTTGCCAAATTACAGCGCCTTGATCCACTTGGGGAAGGTCGACTTCTAGATGGGTATCAGTGAACCGCCATTTTAGTTTTACACGTCCGGCATGGTCTTTAAAACGGATGAGGTTCTCCTCCAACTCATGTTGGTTAGATCCAACAAAATGATCCTGTCCGGCAATGATCATTTGCGGCGTATACACATACCGCGTATCCAGTTTTTCTCGGTAGCGTGTTTGTCGCTCGTCGTTTTTGATATCCCCGAACGTATCCGGCCACCCGATATAGTCCCAGTAGGTGACGGAAAAGGACAAGCCCAGCACATCAGGGTTCTGAACTAATTTTCCCATGAGCGCGTCCGCTGGCGGACAGGATGAGCAGCCTTGTGAGGTGTAGAGTTCAACCACAGTTCCGGGTTGGTGGGCATCTCGGGCCTCTGCCGTTACAGAAAAGACCGTAGAGAATGCGGCCAGAAATGAGGAGATAATGAGTGCATGTAATTTGGTCATAAAAGGACATTAGACCGCCAGGAGATCACAGGCAATTCACCCTTCGGTGAGCATGAAAAAACGGCGGCATCACTGCCGCTGTTTTTAAAGAATGTGTGCCACCTGAATTTGGGAGACAGACAGCTCCTGCAGAACGGTACCTTCATTGTGGCAAAGACGGTTCAGATTTTATAATGAGCCATTTGCGCGATCGCCAATTTTGCCGAGATAGGCATCATAAAGCAGATGGCGAGAAACAATCTGAGATTCGACATGGTACAGCTAATGGTGAAATCGGACGCAATATTATGAACGAATAGTGAGATTTCGCATTAGATAGTTTCGATTTAATACTGCTGTTGGGTAATTAAACTAACGCTCGTTTAAATTTCGTAAAAATTTGTATGATTTTAATTTTTGTAAATATAGTCAAGTAAAGTTATTAATAGATTTAAATACTTTTTTAGGAATAAAGTGACCCATAGACTATTTTTAACTTTATGTTGTCTATATTATATTATGTTAGGTGATGTTATTACATTTAATCTTGTTTTGTTCTAACAATACAAATGTTTGTTTTTTGTTTATAGTGTGTATTTTTGATTTATAACCTGCTCTTTATCGATTTTTTTTAACTAATTACCATTTTCTCTTGACCTTTAGTGCCGTTATTGCTTATTGACGAGTTAAGGCTCGCTTAAGAAGCTTAAAAACAAGATGATCAAAAAGATCGCTGTTTTGGGAGAAACGTCCTGACGTGGTGTGCGCAATTGCGCACCTGCTGGCGTGGGTTATTCGCGCGCCGGACCTGTATTTTCCTGAAAAGTTAATAATAATAGTAAGTGGATATCTGCATGTGTGGCGATATCTGTTTTGTTAGGAATGCAGGGAGCCTATGACAAACAAAGATCTTGAACTCGACACGTTTCCCAAACTAATCCGGAGAAACGCCAACGAACGTCCGAAGGTGCCCGCCTATAGAGAAAAACAATACGGCATTTGGCAGACCTATAACTGGAAAGACGTTTACGATAATTCCCGGTCCCTCGGTCTTGGACTGGTCGAATTAGGCGTAAAACGCGGAGATGCGGTTGCCATTATCGGCTCCAATCGGCCGCAGCTTTATTGGGTGTTTTCAGCGTCACAAGCTGTTGGTGCTTTGCCGGTTCCTTTGTATCAAGACGGTGTTGCTGAAGAAATTCAGTTTGTTCTTGAACATGCCGAAGCCAAAATCGTGATTGTGGAAGATCAAGAGCAGGTGGACAAAGTCCTCTCTGTTATGGATCAATGCCCAACCATCGAATATATAATCTACAAAGAAGATCGTGGCATGCGCCACTATGATCAACCCTTTGTGAAATCTTATGCTGAGGTTCAGGAATTAGGCCGGGCATACGATCAGAAGCATCCAGATTTCTATGAAGTCGAAGCTGAAAAAGCAAAAGGCTCCGATATTGCGACACTGATGTACACCTCTGGTACAACAGGCCGTCCAAAAGGCGTGATGCTGAGTTTTGATAACATGGTAACCGCCGGTCGCCTGTCGTCAGAATTCGAAAACTTAAACGAAAACGATAAAGTCCTCTCTTACCTGCCCATGGCTTGGGTTGGCGATCATCTCTTCTCGTATTCACAAGCCGCGCAAGCCGGTTTCTCTGTCAACTGCCCAGAAAATGCTGAGACTGTGTTGACGGATTTACGTGAAATCGGCCCGACATATTATTTTGCGCCACCAGCAATTTTTGAAAATATGCTGACGCAAATGATGATCCGCATTGAAGATGCCAGCAGTATTAAACAGAAAATGTTCCATTATTTCGTCGACGTTGCTAAAAAATGCGGCGTAGAAATTCTGGAAGGCAAGCCGGTTTCACTGGTTGATCGTCTTTTGTATAAGCTCGGCGACTTCTTGGTATTTGGTCCGTTGAAAAATACGCTCGGTTTTAGCCAAATCCGTGTTGCCTATACTGCCGGCGCGCCAATGGGTCCGGAAGTTTTTAAATTCTACCGCTCCCTTGGTTTGAACTTGAAGCAATTGTACGGACAAACTGAATCTTGTGCGTATGTGTGTATTCAAAACGATAAAGATGTTCGCTCCGATACAGTTGGTCCGCCAGCTCCTGGGTGTGAGATTAAAATCGATGAAGCGTCTGGTGAAGTCCTATTCAAAAGCCCAGGTGCTTTTGTTGGATATTACAAGAACGATGAAGCGACTGCAGAAGCTAGAAATTCTGAAGGTTGGGTCTATACGGGCGATGCCGGTATCATGACTGACGATGGTCAACTTAAGATCATTGACCGGGCCAAAGATGTTGGCAAATTGACCGACGGGACTTTGTTCGCGCCTCAATATATTGAGAACAAGCTGAAATTCTTCCCGTTCATTTCGGAAGCCGTTTGCCATGGCGCTGATAAAGAGACCGTAACGGCCTTTATCAATATCGACATGGAAGCTG
>CAJXWA010000240.1 GCA_913062525.1 uncultured Alphaproteobacteria bacterium
ACCACTGCGACATCCTGTTCTTATCCGTTATCGTGATTTTTAGCCTAAAATGCTTTGGCCTGTTTTTTCCCAATCCGCCATGAATCCAGCGAGACCTTTATCTGTAAGGGGATGGGACACAAGTTGTTTCAGCACTTGCGGCGGAATTGTACAAACATCAGCGCCCATCAAGCCTGCAGTAACGATATGGGTCGGGTTACGGATCGATGCAACCAGAACTTCGGTGTTGAGTGCTGGATAGTTATTGTATATTTGCACAATATCACCAATCAGCTGCATGCCGTCTTGGCCAATATCATCCAAACGCCCGACGAACGGTGAAACGTAAGTTGCACCCGCTTTTGCCGCTAAAATTGCTTGCGCCGCAGAGAAGCAAAGTGTGACGTTTACTTGAGTGCCAGCCCGTGACAATTGTGAGCATGTTTTAAGGCCAGCCATGGTGAGCGGCACTTTAACCGTTATATTCTCAGCGATACCTGCTAGTTTTTTGCCTTCTTCAAGCATTGTCTCGTAGTCAACAGCGGCAACTTCTGCGCTTACTGGTCCATCAACAATAGTGGAAATTTCTTTTACAACTTCAAGAAAGTCGCGACCAGTTTTTGCAATGAGGGACGGGTTAGTTGTGACACCATCCAAAAGGCCAGTATCAGACAATTCACGGATTTCTTCTGTGTCAGCGGTATCAACGAAAAATTTCATTTTGCAATCTCAGTCTTGTTTCAAGGTCTCATGGGCAATATCACAGGTTCCCTGCGGCCGGATCTTCAAGCACCGGATCCTCAAACGAATGTGGTTTAAGGAATAATTTGGCACTTGCATCCATATGGCTTAGGAGTTGTGATATCTGTAATTCTAGCTTCTCCATTCTAAATATACTAGCAAGGGCCCAAATCAAAGCACTATGAGTGAGTTTTCAACACCGCAGAGAGTTCGGGTCTTACTACCCATAAGTACAGGGGCGTCCTATGATTATAGTGTCCCGGCTGACTTACACGTTGAAGCGGGCGCATTCGTGCGGGTTCCGCTTGGCCCCCGCGAAGTGGTTGGCGTTGTCTGGATGCTTGATCCGACCCTGACCATTGATGCATCGAAACTGCGCGGGATCCTTGAGATTTTACCCGTGCAAGCGTTGCCCGTAGAAGCCCGAAATTTTGTTGATTGGGTCGCCACCTACACCATGCAATCTGCGGGTAAAGTGCTTCGAATGTGTATGAGTGTGCCAGACGCACTATATCCAAAAGCCCGCCGAAAGGGGTTTCGGCTAACGAACGCTTTGCCTGACCGCATGACCCCTGCACGCCAGCGTGTCATTGATGCTATGGAGGGCGGCCTTGCTCATACGGCGCAGCAAATTGCCGAAATGGCGGGCGTGACCACATCTGTGGTTAAGGGGCTGGCGGAGAAATCGGTTCTGGAGGCGGTAGCGCTTCCCAGTGAAGATCCCATTCCTGTTCCGCAACATCTATCAGGAGGGTTTGAGCTTTCGGAGGATCAAAAACAGGCCGCAGCGTCATTAGTTGAGGCTGCGCAAAGTTCCAAATTTTCAGTGAGTCTTCTAGATGGTGTTACAGGTTCAGGTAAAACTGAAGTCTACTTTGAAGCTATAGCAGCCACCTTGAAAGCCAATCGTCAAGCCTTAGTCTTATTGCCTGAAATTGCCTTGTCTTCACAGTGGTTGTCGAGATTTGAAGCCCGGTTTGGTGTAAAGCCAGTGGAGTGGCACTCTGATTTAGGTCAAGGGGAGCGGCGCAGAAACTGGCGCGGTGTCAGCGAGGGACGTGCCAAAGTTGTTGTGGGGGCACGATCTGCTTTATTTCTCCCCTACAGTGATTTGGGTCTGATCATCGTTGATGAAGAACATGAAGCCTCGTTCAAGCAAGATGAAGGCGTTCCCTATAATGCCCGAGATATGGCGGTTGTGCGCGCGCAAGCAGGGAGTTTCCCGGTTGTTCTTGCCTCCGCTACGCCTGCGCTGGAAACTTTGGTAAATGCAAAGAGCGGAAAATATGAACATCTGAAATTGCCGTCGCGATTTGGGGGCGCCCATTTGCCGGAAGTACAATTGATTGATCTTAAAGACTATCGGCCGGGCGCGCAGCGCTGGGTGTCTGAGCCGCTTATTGAGGAAATAACGAAGACACTGGCAGAAGGCCGGCAAGCCATGCTGTTCCTAAACCGGCGCGGTTATGCCCCACTCACATTATGTGATGCTTGCGGCCATCGTCTGCAATGTCCTCATTGCAGTGCCTGGTTGGTGGAGCATCGGTTGAGCAGGCGCCTGCAATGTCATCACTGTGGTTTTCGCACGACAATTCCTAAAGATTGCCCAGAATGTGAAGAAGAAGACAGTTTTAAAGCCTGTGGTCCCGGCATCGAACGCCTGACAGAAGAGGCGGGTCTGCTATTTCCCGATGCCAACGTCGCTATGATTGCCAGTGACACCATGACCGGTCCAAAAGCGGCTGCTGATTTTGTTGAAAATATGATCAGCGGCAAGATTGACTTGCTTGTGGGCACCCAAATCGTTGCCAAAGGGTATCATTTCCCCAATTTGACCCTTGTGGGAGTGGTGGATGCCGATTTAGGTCTGGCTGGCGGCGATCTTCGGGCGTCAGAGCGGACGTATCAGTTGTTATCACAAGTGGCAGGCCGTGCAGGCCGTGCGGGTCATGCGGGCCGAGTTTTGTTGCAAACCCATATGCCGGAACATCCGGTGATGCAGGCTTTAGCCAGTCAAGATGTCGACTCGTTTATTGAATCAGAAACAAACATGCGTCAAAATGCAGCAATGCCGCCTTTTGGAAGGCTGGCATCGGTCATATTGTCGAGCATCGACCCCGAATCACTTCGAAATTGTGCACAAACTTTGGCTCGAAAAGCACCGCACGGTGATAACTTTATGATTATGGGGCCTGCTCCTGCACCCCTTTCAATGATTAGAGGGCGTCACAGAGTTAGATTTTTGATAAAATGTACAAAAGATCAAAATATTCAGTCGATAATTGGCAAATGGATTAAAGGAATTAAGATTCCGTCCAATACCCGCTTACAAATTGATATTGATCCCTATAACTTCATGTGAAGATGTGCTCTAAATGATCCAATCGTGAAAATTTGGTGAATTTTGAGCGATAAACTACTAATGGGGATATTGCTTCATGTAATTCCCTGTGCTAATAACCCGTTGCCTTGCTAAAAGGGCCGACAATAATGGCTCGTGTGTAAGGCGTATTCGAATTTTTCTTTCGACGCCTTTTGCGTCGTTTTTTTCAGGCTTGGGGATCCTTCCTTGTCAGCTGAGAACACAAAAGTTTCAGGTATCGCTGGTCGTTATGCTACAGCGCTTTTCGAACTTGCTTCCG
>CAJXWA010000241.1 GCA_913062525.1 uncultured Alphaproteobacteria bacterium
GGAACAGCGGCATCCCCTGCCGATCTAGTTCTGCTGGATCCGCCATACAACAAAAATTTGGCGGAAAAAGCTTTAACAGCTCTTCTCGCAGGACGCTGGGTGCAGGAGGGAACTATTTGCGTAGTCGAACTTGCTGCAAAAGAAAAATTTGAGTGTCCAGCTGGATTTGAAATGTTGGATGAACGGAAATATGGCGCTGCCAGATTGATTTTCTTAAAAACTCTTTAGTTTTCAGCCTAAGTCGGGGTCAATATGTTTGTATTTATCAAACTGGGCCCCGAGCAATGCGACGCGATCTGTAAATTTTGGTGGATGACCAGTATCCAGCAACGGTTCCACTAGCGGATCGAAAAACCTATTTTGAAATTCAAACGATAAACTGATCCGCGGTGTTTTTGCTTTTGGCGTAAATTCACCGCCCCAATGCACTAAATCTTGGCGCCATCCCAAAACAGAACCTGCTTTGGCCGGCAGGCAAGTTGCATAAGCTGAAAGATCTTCCAGATTTAACCGACCGTCTTCTGGCAAGTTTATCTCTTCTGACCGCGCCACCACCGACATACAGCCGTTCTCTTCATCCACATCACTGAGCGGTATCCATAGAGATAAACTCATTAGAACTGGATCTGGTCCAATTTGAAAAACAGTCTCTGCGTCACAATCACGGTGCGGCGGCCAACCAGTTTTCCCGTGCTCACTTAAATGCCAAGCCCAAAAATTTGGAAGAAGCGCATATTTATCTCCCAAAAAATGGGAAATTAAGGTTCGCAACTTTTCAAACAAGACCCACGGCTGGTCAAATATATAGATATAGACAGGTGGTATATTCGCTGCCTGCAAAGCGTTGAAAGCGGATATAATTGGCTCAAACTCAGAAGGACTAAGAAGTTGCGGAATATTTAAGTAACCCGTTTTCCAAAACTGATCTGCTATAGACGTAAGCTCAGCCACCGTAAAAGGCAGTGGTTCAATAGTCGCGCATTGGTCAACGGTCAAATCGGGGCAAATATTACGCCACTCTTGGACAGTGAGCTCAAACATATTGACCAGCAGTATATCCAGAAGACCAAGCCCATTGGAAATTGTAGCCACCGAGAAAACCGGTTACATCCACGGCCTCACCTATGAAATAGAGGCCTTTGGCCTTTTTACTCTCCATGGTTTTGGAGCTAAGCTCGCTTGTACACACGCCGCCAACGGTGACCTCCGCTTTTCGGTAGCCTTCGGTTCCGTTTGGTGTGATTTCTACGTTTTTTATACGGCGTACGATCTGATCAAACATTTTATCTGAGCAATTTCCGAATTCAGGAAATTCACCTAAATCCGATATTAATTTCTCCATCAAACGCGAGGACAATAGCTGAAGGAGATATTTCTTAACACTGCCTTTGGGGGTATTTTTTCGCGCGAGCTTCAAGTTCTCCATGAGATTTTCATCTGGCAAGAAATCGATATGGAGCAAATCGCCCACCTTCCAAAAAGATGAAATTTGTAGTATGGCGGGACCACTAACCCCTCGGTGAGTAAACAGGACATTTTCACGAAAAGAAACTTTTCCAATTTTCACCGTGACGTCTGCGGAAATTCCTGTAAGGCCAGAAAACCGATCCATATCTAACTGCTCAAACGTAAAGGGAACTAACCCCGGCCGGAGTTCAGTTAGATTTAACCCATGCCTACTGGCCATTCTAAAAGCAAAATCATTTGCACCCATTTTGGGAATAGACAGTCCGCCGCTTGCGATCACAACCGAATTTGCTCGGACTTTCTCTTTGCCAACAACAACCGTATATAAGCCATCAGCCGCTTTTACAATGGCATCCGCGCCAGCATCACACCAAAGCGTCACATCGGCTGCATCGCATTCATCTAGCAGCATATCAGTAATAGAGGATGCTGATTTATCGCAAAAAAGCTGCCCGAGTTTCTTTTCATGATAGAGAATTTCATACTTCTCAACCAACGCAATAAAATCTGTTTGAGTATAGTTCCGAAGAGCCGATTTACAGAAATGTTTATTGTCAGAGACATATCGATCAGAGGCCGCAAATAGGTTAGTGAAGTTGCATCGACCGCCGCCAGATATGAGGATTTTTTTACCCGGTTTATCGGATTTTTCCAAAAGAAGAACTTTCCGGCCGCGCTTGCCCGCTTCGATGGCACACATCATACCTGCAGCGCCAGCACCAACGACAACAACGTCAAAGGTACGGATTTCCGAATTTGGCATTCTACTATTCCTGAAAGTTACTATCGCCGACCAAACAGCTTTTCGATTTCAGCAAGTTTTAGCTGAACATAGGTTGGTCGTCCATGATTGCATTGCCCAGAATGAGGGGTTACCTCCATTTCGCGCAGTAATGCGTTCATTTCTTCGATGGTCAACCGCCGACCTGCCCGCACAGAACCATGACAAGCCATGGTCGCAAAGACATCATCTATTCTGTCTTTCAGCGATAACGCTGTGTCAAATTCGGCGAGATCATCGGCTAGATCCTGTATCAAGCCTTTGACATCACAAGTGCCCAGCATGGCAGGTGTTTCGCGAACAACAATTGCACCGTTACCAAAGGGCTCAATCACTAAACCCATTTCGGCCAGCTCTTCCGCTCTTGAACAAACACGTTCTGCGGCAACTTCGTCAATTTCCACAACGTCTGGTAACAACAACAATTGACGGTTCATAGTCTTTTCAGCGAAGGCTTTCTTCATTCGCTCCATGACCAACCGCTCGTGGGCTGCATGCTGATCCACCAAGATCATTCCATCTTGGGTTTGCGCGACAATATAAGTTTCGTGTAACTGTCCCCGTGCGGCACCAAGTGGGTACATTTCAAGATCTTGAACATGTTCGACCCCTGCACTGCCATAAACTGGCGGCGGCGCTGATGGCTGCATAGGCATAGAGCCACCGCCATCTGCCCTTCCGCCCATAAGGGGCGCATGATAGGCCGCAGCCTCATCTGCAACGCCTGATGGCAACTGGGACGGATGAACAGCTGCCCAGTTCCCCATACCAACCTGCTGTGCAGGCCTTGATTGCATGTGGAAAGGTTGTGTCTGTGGCTCGAACGCACTTAACGCTTGAGTACCAACGGTTGAGGAGGCTTGGTGCCCGTTCGCAGCAAGCGCATTCCGTAGCGCCCCAATTATCAAACCGCGAACACCGCCTGAATCGCGAAAGCGCACTTCGGCTTTTGCAGGATGGACATTAACATCGACAAGATCCGCAGGCACTTCCAAGAAGAGCGC
>CAJXWA010000242.1 GCA_913062525.1 uncultured Alphaproteobacteria bacterium
AAATGTTGGTAATCGATTGATCAATTTCGTCATCTGTGGGCTTTGGATTTTCATTCAATAGGGCGCTGACAGCCATGATCATCCCTGATTGACAGTAACCACACTGGGGAACTTGCTCAGATATCCATGCTTGTTGAACTGCTGTTAGTTTTCCGTCTGAAATACCTTCAATAGTGGTAATTTTTGTGCCAACAGCTTCACTAACCGGTATAGAACAGGACCGAGCGGCCTCGCCATCCAAATGCACTGTACAGGCGCCGCATGCTGCGACCCCGCACCCAAATTTTGTCCCCGTGAGATTAACCGTGTCGCGAATAACCCATAGTAAAGGGGTGTCCTCCTCCGCATCTACATCCACATTTTTGCCGTTAATGTTGAGTGTTAGCATATTGTATTCCCACCTGTATTTTAAATGACCGCTAGTCATTACTGTGAGGGCGAGGTATGCATATGTCAATAGACGGCAGAAAAGTTCTGTTCTTTATCGGTTTTTTCAGCGAAATTGCAGTCAGTTACTCTAAAGAACGAAAGTTGTGTTTCTGAATGAATGAAGTCGTAGGTAAAAGAGCCACCAGTGAGGCTCAAAAAATGGCCCGCCGGATTAAGGTCCTGAATGCTGCTAGTTCACTATTTACTGAAGCCGGTTTCTTTGACGTGAGCATGTCGATGATTGCCAAAAAAGCAGGCGTGGCAAAGGGAACCATTTATTTGTATTTCAGCACTAAAGAGGAAATATTCTTAGCGCTCTGTACAGATGAACTGGGAATTTGGCTTTTGCATTTGGAAAGTCAACTTTCAACAGTTACCGGTGTCTTGGAGAACGAACAGTTTATTGCGATCCTTCGGAAGAGTTTTGAAGGTCGGGATGTGATGTACCGTTTGATTGCTCTGATGCATCTTGTGCTCGAAAAGAATGTATCTTTGCAGGAAGTCTTAGATTTTAAACGTAATCTGCTTGAATTGACGGTGAAGATTAGTGATCGGGTCGAGATTGTTTTACCCTACCTTGAAAAAGGGGACGGTTTAGCATTAATGACAACCTTTCATAGCCTTGTCGTCGGGTGGAGCCAGATGACTGAAACTAGTCCAATTATGGAAAAGGTTTTGGAGATTCCAGAGATGGCTCCTTTCAAGTTTGATATGCAGGACAATCTTTTTCGCTCGTTCAGGTTGGTGTTAGATGGTGCGAAATACGGAGACCAAAAGTAGATCGGTCACGAATTTATTGATCAAAAATGCTAGAAATTTATCTTAATTTGTTTTGGTTACTTATTGTTAATCAGACCCGGATAATTTGAGCTTTATAAAAGACGCATCAAATAACGATGTTACAAAAAAACACTTTTTAAAGTCGACATCTTCGGGAGCTAATCGTGAATAATATGAGTAATTTAACCGACAGAATGCCAGCAGTACTTCAAAAAATTGAGGTTGTTGATGCGAAGGCAAATGCGGTTTCCGCTTCAATTGACCGCTTCCAAGGGTCTCTTGATCGTCTTGGTGAAAACAGAGAATCTGCAAAACGAAATGCAGAAGAAGCGCAAATAACAGCCGATCGCGGTCGGATGGTTATGGGGGAGACCTCAAAAAATATGGAAGAAATCGCGACAGCAGTTGATAACGCAACTCAAAGTGTCAGCGCTTTAAACGAAGCCTCGAAGCAAATTGCTGGTATGGTTCAATCCATTGAAGATATTGCATCACAAACCAATTTATTGGCGCTTAATGCAACGATTGAGGCTGCGCGGGCCGGCGAAGCTGGAAAAGGTTTTGCTGTGGTTGCAGGCGAGGTTAAAAATCTGTCTAAGCAAACAGCTAAAGCAACTGATGATATTCGCAAACGCATTAATCATTTGACGGACGAGATTGCCGCTATTGTTAAATCCATGGATCAGGGGACAGTCGCTGTTAAAAAAGGTAGAGAAACAATGGCTGAAACCGTATCGAACATGGATGAGGTTGCTGGAAGTATCGCGAGCACGACACAATTGCTGAATTCGAACAGCCATCTTGGACAAGAGCAAGCTGAAGCTTTTGCTCAAATTTTTGAAGAAGTTTCATCACTACAAGCTGCAAATAAAGACGCAAAATTGGCGGCTTCAGCCTAACGTTCTGGCTATTTCAAACGATAGAGTTGGTAAATCAAAGGCAGTGCTTGTGAGCACTGCCTTTTTTAATTGGCGTTAATGATTTCCAGAAACTGCTCGCCATATCTCTTGAGCTTACTCTCTCCAACGCCTTGGACCTCAGCCATTGCATCTAAAGAAGTTGGTCTTAAATTTGCCATTTCCAGCAGCGTTTTGTCGTGAAAAACCACATACGGGGGAATGTTTCCCGCTTTCGCGATTTCCAGTCGCAATGCTTTTAGGCTGTCAAACAATGAGGCATTTTCCGGAGGGATCGGCGTCGACGCCCGACCTTTATTCTTTTGTTTCTTAGGCGAAATATATTGGCGGGTAGAAAAGGTCTCTTCAGCTCGCAAGAGCGGCCGGCATTTTTCGTTTAAGGAAAGTCCGCCAAACCCTTCGATATCTTGGGTGATATAATCCAATGATAAAAGCTGACGAATTAGGGCCTGCCACTCAGGGCGGTTGTGGTCAGTCCCTTTGCCGTATAGGGGCAAGGTATCGTGACTTGTACTTCGAATTTTATCGGTGTCTGCACCCATTAAAATATCAATGATGTGGCCTGATCCAAATCGTTGACCAGTTCTATAAATGCAGGAAAGCGCCAGTTGGGCCGCTTCGGTGCCATCTTGTACAATGGGCGGGGTCACGCAGTTATCACAGTTACCGCAAGGCTCAAACGTCTCGCCAAAATACTTAAGAAGAACCTGTCTTCGACATCCGAGAGTTTCACAATAGGCAAGTAGAGCATTAAATTTTTGGCGCTCAATGCGAGTTTGATCTTCGGATAAGTTATTACTGAGAAGTTGGCGAATTTTCGCGATATCCTGTTGACCAAAGGCAAGCCAAGCTGTTGCTGGAAGGCCGTCACGACCAGCACGGCCTGTCTCCTGATAATAGGCTTCCATGTTTTTTGGTAAATCCAGATGGGCAACGAACCTAACGTCAGGTTTATCAATCCCCATCCCAAAGGCAATAGTTCCGACGACAATAACGCCTTCTTCTTTGATAAAGCGTTCAAGATGGCGTGCTCGCATTTCAGC
>CAJXWA010000243.1 GCA_913062525.1 uncultured Alphaproteobacteria bacterium
GCGGTCAGGTTCTTGGCCCAGCCGTTTGAATTTTTCTTCAGTCACAATGGACATGACTTTTGCTGCTTGTTCGCCGCCCATGACGGCAATTTGATTGTTGGGCCACGAGAAAATAAATCTAGGATCAAAAGACCGCCCACACATGCCGTAATTTCCTGCGCCAAAACTGGCTCCAATATGGATCGTAATTTTTGGAACCGTTGCGTTGGTGACAGCTTGCACCATTTTTGATCCGTGCTTGATGATGCCGGCTTGCTCGGCTTCGGTGCCAACCATAAATCCTGTTGTGTTTTGGAAGAATATGATCGGGGTGCCTGATTGGCTGCAAAGCTGAATGAACTGTGCGGCTTTCGTGGCACCATCCGCGTCAATAGGACCATTATTCCCAAGGACACCCACCGACTGCCCTTCGATTTTGGCATGGCCGCAAACCGTGTGAACGCCGTAGAGTTCTTTGAAGTCTAGGAAGTTTGACCCATCGACAACCCGGGCAATCATTTCATGGACGTCATACGGTTTTCTGTAGTCTGTCGGGACAATGCCCAGAAGCTCTTCAGCATCGTAAAGGGGTTCATCGAAGGTTTTGGATTTCACCTCTGGCAGATTATCATTCCAAGGGAGGTTGCCCATAACCTCGCGGGCAATCCGAATGCCGTCAGCGTCACTTTCTGCAAGGTATTCGGACACACCGGATACGGTGGAGTGCATTTCAGCGCCGCCCAGTTCTTCATCTGTTGCAACTTCGCCCGTGGCGGCTTTTAAAAGTGGAGGACCTGCAAGAAAGACTTTGGCGCCGCCTTTGACCATGATCACATAGTCAGAAAGGCCGGGAAGGTAAGCGCCGCCAGCGGTGCTTGATCCATGGACAACTGTGATTTGTGGAATGCCTGCAGCAGACATTCTCGCCTGATTAGCAAACCCAGCGCCAGCTTTTACAAAAATTTCCGCTTGATAGAGCAGATTTGCGCCGCCAGATTCCACCAAATTTACAACCGGCAGTTTGTTTTTTAGAATAATTTCTTGCGCCCGTAGCGATTTCTCTAGTCCCATAGGCGCGATGGTGCCGCCTTTAATGGCGCTGTCGGATGCAGTGATCATGCAGCGCACGCCTGATACATATCCGATGCCTACAATGGAGCCACCGCCATAAACTTCGTCTTTGCCGTCATCATCATGCATTGCGAGGCCAGCAAGTGTTGCTAGCTGCATAAAGGGGGCACCCTTATCCAATAGAAGAGCGATGCGTTCTCGGGGGAGAAGTTGGCCCCGTTTTTCAAATTTCTCTTTTTTGCTGTTAGAGGAATCTCGGACCTTTTGCTCAAGAGCTCGAAATTCTTCGATCATTTTCAGCATGGCTGAATGATTGCTATTATATGCGTCGCTGCTCGTATCAATATCGGAGTGAATAACAGGCATTGATCTCTCTCTTATTTTTCGTCTTCAGTTGAAGAGGGTTCCTGAAACAGTTTTGGTGTGACCGCGAGGTGGAAGCCGTTGAAAGGCTCGTTGTTGTCATGGTCTGGAAGTGGCCAATGCATACGGGCATTTGGCGCGGCACCGTCTACACGAATGCAATCACCGGAAACGAAAGCTGCGGCTTCCGATAGCAGGAAGACAATTGCCGCAGAGGTTTCAGATTCTGTTCCGAGCCGTTTGGCAGGCGTGTAGGTGGCGAGCTTGAGGATTTGATCTTGGAACCAGTCTGGGTAAGTGTCCATGCCCGAAGACATGATCCAACCCGGCGCGACAGCATTTACCCGAACGCCTGCGCAGCCCCATTCGACTGAGGCCGTCTCAGTGAAGCTCAACATACCTTTACGGGCAGCGCCAGAGTGGCCCATGCCCGGCATGGACGTCCACATATCAGCAACGATATTAACAATGGATCCGCCGCCATTTTCTTTCATCCATTGGGTGTAGCATTCACGGGCAAACAGAAAACCGCCAGTAAGGTTGTTTTTAACAACAGCTTCCCAGCCATTTTTACTGATACTCTCCAGCGGGGCTGGAAACTGTCCACCGGCATTGTTTACCAGTCCATTGATTTGACCATGTGCATTTAAGATGTCAGTTACCGTCTGACGAACAGCGCCTTCCTCACGAATATCGCAAGAATGAGTTGTGGCAACACCGCCTGCGGCTTCAAGCTCGGCTTGAGCGGCATCGAGTTTGTCTTGGGAGCGACCAACAAGGGCAACGTCAGCGCCAAGGGATACAAGCTCGTGCGCGGTACAACGACCAATGCCACTCCCGCCGCCAGTAACAATAATTTTTTGTCCTTTAAACAAGTCTGGCCGAAAGATGGATCGGTATCCCATGGGTTTATATCTCCAACAATTGTGGTTTGTTTTTGCAGGTGCCATACCATTTGATTTATTAGTTGATACGCATGACATCATTATTTGACTTCATGGTAGGTGACGTTTACGTTAACGTCAAGTAGCGAGTAGGTTGGAGATTCCAGACAACTTGGTCACTTGAATTCACGACAGAAGACAGAAAAGGATCCTAAAAAATGGCAACACTTGAAGAAATCACAGAAGCAATGCGCGAGCGGATTGGCGAAGATTGCGGCCTTGGCGCAACCTTGAAGTTTGATTTTAAAGGTGAGGGTATTATTCATGTTGATGCGGATACTGTTCCTAACGTGGTTAGTAACGATGATATCGACGCTGAATGTACCATTAAAATCTCTGTTGAGAATTTTGAAGCCTTGGCCAATGGTGATTTGGATCCAACAACTGCCTTCATGATGGGCAAGCTGAAAATTGAAGGCAACATGGGCATTGCCATGAAACTTCAGAGCGTCTTCAACTAGGCTTATTGAATCATCAATATTTGAAGCGGCTCTGTCGAGGGCCGTTTCTTTTTGTTTGAAGCTAGATTCTTAGTATTTGATGAGAAAAACGTGAAAATGAGGTCTTTTGAGGTAAATTTGGGGCCTTAATTCTTTCATTTTTGATAAAAGTTCAAAAAATAGGCTTTTAGCGAATTTTTCTCTGTACCTTTTGCAATCTACCCCTTATGAAAAGCGCTTCGAATTTAAACATGAACGGAACGGAGCTAGTCACATGACAGCGAGATCTGCACGGAACGGCCGCAATC
>CAJXWA010000244.1 GCA_913062525.1 uncultured Alphaproteobacteria bacterium
GCCCGGTAGCTCGTCAGGCTCATAACCTGAAGGTCGTAAGTTCAAATCTTACCCCCGCAACCAAATCTAAACGCCGTGCTCGGATAATGAGCGCGGCGTTTTGTCGTTAACAAACTTGGTTGCAGGGATTTGAAGAGATAGAAAAAATTGCGGTTCAAAGGTTCGATAGTAACGCGGCTCTTCTTTATAGGCAAAAACGCGGGAGGTTAAATAACCCCTTGGCACTTGAGCAGTAAGTCAAGCGGCGAAATATTTGGTCAAAGGAAGACTTTGTGGCATCAAAGCTCTTCATATTTGGGCCGGTGATTGTTCGAATTCATATACTGATGGGCAAATGTTATGCTGTTACGCAGATCGCTGGAAAATTATCCGAAAGGCTGTTACCTTTCCCAAAATAGGGAGGCGATGCTGATGAAAAGAAGTTTGACTATTTTGGTTTTAATATTCGTGGTTACGATGAATAGTTCTGTTGGTTTTGCCAAAAATGACAAGGCCAAAGGGAACGCCAATAAAAACAACAACAAGCAGACGGAATCTGTTGCTAAAGATATTGGCAATCTGATTAATCCTGACGTCACAAGTCGCGAAATGCGCAGATATCTTGATGGATATAACGTTTCAACGGCGAAGGCATTGCCTCCGGGTATCGCCAAAAATCTGGCGCGTGGCAAACCACTGCCACCCGGCATTGCTAAAAAATCTTTCCCGCAAAGTGAATATAACGACCTACCTCACTATGATGGCTATGAATGGGTTCGGGCCGGAACATCCATGATTTTGGTCGATGTCGCTTCCCGAGTTATCGCCAAAGTGCTGGAAAGAGTATTCGATTAACTCTTATTTATTGGATTTTACTCTCGGCATTATATATAGGGCCCAACATAAACGATGAGCTTGAGATTACTGGTAGCCTGATCCGGCTAGGCCTCTGCCCGCGATCGGCTTCTTTCAGACTTTTCAGATTGACGAGTTTATGTCCGTAACTGCGTAGAAGGCGGAATCTTTGTCCGAAAAATCTGTTAATTCAAGATCAATGTTCGTTATTAGTGCATATAGCAGACTCCATTTTGATGTCTGAAACGGACGGTTCAAATCCTATCCCCGCAACCAAATTAATAAAAACGCAGCACCCATAAACTGGGGGCGGCGTTTTGCGTTAACGAAGGTGGTGCAGGAAGAAGTGGCCAGAATTAACGAGCCATGAACCGAACGCGTAGCAGGGCTTAAGTTACGCCGCTGGGAGGTTATCTTCTCTTCTTCTGAGTCGGCTTTTTTTTCCGTTTTTGATCCCCCAAGGAGGGTGTCGCTTCGTGGCTTCTTTTTTGCAATTGCAAGCCGTTTTGATGTAGTTTTTGCCAACGGTTGAACCGCTCAATATCAATCGTACCGTTTGATATTGCCGCTTGAATTGCGCATCCAGGTTCGTTTTCATGAGAACAATCTCGAAAATGGCATTGATTTGCAAGGTCGGCAACGTCGTTAAACAGACTGTCTATCCCTCGCGCCCCATCGTACAATCTTAACCCACGGATGCCGGGCGTGTCTATTATCCATCCCCCGGCCTTCACCCGATGTAATGACCGTGTGGTTGTCGTATGGCGTCCTTGAACGACTTTGCTGCTAAGCTCTCCCGTGGCTTGCGAAAGCCCTGAAAGTTCGTTCAGTAATGTGGATTTACCAACACCGGACGAGCCCACCATAGCAACGGTTTTTCCGGACTGACACCATTCTTCCAGTCGCGTGAGTTGTAAAGCATCAGCGGTATCTAGCCCTATGACTTCTAGCGAAGGGGAGAGTGCCTTTGCACGGCTGATCCAGTCATTGGGGTTATGGACAGTATCCGTTTTCGTCAAAACAACAACAGGGTACACTTCAGCGTCATGCGCTAACGCAAGAAAAAGGTCGATCCATTCAACCTTGAAATCATCATTACAGGAAGTGACGATAAACAGAGTATCAATATTTGCTGCGATCAACTGGCTGCGACTGTCAGATCCAGAAGCATATCGTTTGAGGACTGATTTTCTCTCTAAAGTACGAAGAACCTGCCCAGTCTTAGGATCGGCAAGAACCCAGTCCCCGACAGCAAAATCCCCGGTACTCTGATGGACTTGTGGGAGCAACGTGTGAGCGCCATCCTCTGCAAGTGCATTCATATTAACACGGTGAACGGTGGAAATACGCATAGGAACGATCTGATCGGCCTCATCGGAGGCGATTTGCTGCGCATAAAAATCAGACCATCCTAGGTCCATCAATGTTTGAATGTTTACTGTCACAATTTCTTCAGTTCTTTCCTGACGTCGATTAATTAGACTAGACGCCGACAATTTCATACGTAGCGGGTATTGTAGCATTGACTTGAGCTTGGTGTGGATATTTCAGATCAACGCCTACTAATTAGCAAGAGTTGGCTGTCTTCTCTTCAACGACCGACATCAACAGCTATGCAAACTAGAATATGGAAATTCTTTGAGAAAATGATTTCTAATAGGCGGCACTTCAGTTCAATTCAATAGTTTATGGTGAGCAAATCTGATATTTTTCTATAAAGATTACTTATCGTTACCCCGAGCTCATCAACGGTTGGGCCCCCTCTCCTGAAATGAATTCGTCAGGCCGTTGTAGCTGGATCATCGCATTTCCCACATTCTCTTATTCTTTGGCTATCGTGCGGACTACTCTTCATGTTGCTCCAATCTTGAATTCAAATGGTTCTTGGGCCTAATGCTGCGCTAGCTGTTCCAGTGCAAGAGCAAGGTTGTCCAGATTAAGGAGGGTCATCCAATAGGCGGTTAGGGCGTCATTGTTCAAAGTGATTCAACGGGAATTGTTGTTTACTTTGTGTAGCCGATTTGGCTAGCTACTTTTGCCGGGATAGCATGGTCTAAAAGAGGTGGGATTGGTGGCCTCAAGCGGCGGAAAAGTGGCATTGTTAAACTTTTATTGAAAAAGATGTAGAAAGGGTTTGACGGTTTAG
>CAJXWA010000245.1 GCA_913062525.1 uncultured Alphaproteobacteria bacterium
GGATCAAATTATACCGCCCGCAACAGCCTATCAAGTCGTGTCCATGCTGGAAGGCGTTGTCCTTCGGGGGACGGGGCGTAAAATCAATGCCATAAAGAAACCACTTGCTGGGAAAACGGGCACAACAAATGATGCCCGTGATACTTGGTTTGTTGGTTTTTCACCAGATCTTGCTGTTGGTGTTTATGTGGGTTTTGATACCCCTAAAAGTCTAGGTCCCAAACAAGGTGGTGGCAGTGTTGCAGCACCTATATTTAGGGACTTCATGATGGGAGCATTGAAAGATAAATCAGCTATTCCGTTCCGCGTACCAGAAGGTATTAGGCTGGTTCGGGTTAAAGCTTCTACCGGCGCACCGGCAGTTCGAGGTGATAAAGGTGTGATTCTGGAAGCATTTAAAACAACGGACCAAATTTCACGCAGTGAAGGTGTTCTCGACGGCTCTGAAAACGCCAAAGCAACCGGCATTTCATTGGATAGACCTAAAAATCCGGTGACTTCTGGCACTGGCGGCCTTTACTGATCAACAATCTGGCATTAAGTTGCCTCCAAAATCAGAACTTATTTGGATTGGAATAACTATGCGCGCCGAACATCAGGCCGTTGTGGATGAAATCAAGCGGGCAATGGACCTGCTGAGGAGGCATCTTTGACTGGGATAATGCAACACGTCGTCTGGACGAGCTAAATTCCCTAGTGGAAGATCCTGACCTTTGGAACAATCCAACTAAAGCCCAAAAACTAATGCGTGAACGGACAGGTCTTGATAACGCTATCAATTCCTATAAGGACATTCATCAAGATTTGGAAGATACGGTCGAACTGATCGAACTTGCAGAAATGGAAGACGATGAAGAAACTTTGCTTGAGGCTGAAGAAGCATTAAGAGAAATTCAGGTTCTTGCTGAAAAACGCCGGCTTGAGAGTATGCTTTCAGGAGAGGTTGATGCCAATTCTGCGTATCTTGAAATTCATGCAGGCGCAGGCGGTACAGAGTCGCAAGATTGGACCCAGATTTTACTTAGAATGTATATGCGTTGGGCCGATCAACACGGTAACAAGGTTAAAATTCTGGAGGAAAGTGCGGGCGAAGAAGCCGGCATTAAATCTGTAACAATCGAGATCACAGGCGAAAATGCTTATGGTTGGTTGAAAACTGAATCTGGTGTTCATCGGCTGGTTCGGATTTCACCGTTTGACTCAAACGCTCGCCGTCACACAAGTTTCTCATCAGTTGGCGTTTTTCCAGTTATTGATGATGATATTGATATTGAAATTGAAGAAAAAGATCTCCGTATTGATACGTACCGGGCATCCGGCGCAGGTGGTCAGCATGTGAACACGACTGATAGTGCTGTTCGAATTACCCATATTCCAACGAATGTGGTTGTTCAGTGCCAGAATGATCGTTCGCAGCATAAGAACAAAGCCGAGGCCATGAAAATGTTGAAGTCTCGTTTGTACGAGCTTGAACTTCAAAAGCGCGATGCTGAAGCTGCGAACACACGCGGACAGCAAACTGATATTGGCTGGGGACATCAAATCCGTTCCTACGTTTTGCATCCCTACCAAATGGTGAAGGATTTGCGAACCGGTGTTGAAAAAGGAAACGCCCAAGGCGTCCTTGATGGGGATTTAGACGATTACCTTGCTGCAGCCTTGTCGCAGCGGGTTGGCGAAGAAAACGCATAAAATAATGATTAGGCCCTGTTGATGTAAAATCAATAGGGCTTTTTTATTTGTATAGCAGCCTGAATGTCTTATCGGACATACGTTTTACCCCATAAGATAACGGAATAATCAACAAGATCGACAGCGCAATTCGCCCAACGAAAACACCGCTCCAATGGCCACCGATGGCCATGACCACGATGGTATCCTCAATAAGACCATGACAAATTCCGAGGAATATCATTGAGATAAATACACTTCTAGGGTTGAGCGTTCCCTTATCGACTTCCCGCATAATCAGGCCACCACCAAAAGACAGGCCGAGCAATATACCGACCATTGCAAGCGGGGCCGCGTTTGGGCCAATGCCGATTAGTTTAAGGACAGGCGTTAGGGCCTTCATCAACCAGCGAGTGATACCAACAAATTCTAGTATTTTTAAAAGCGCAATTAACCCGGTCAAAATCCAGAAAATGGCGAACAAACTTTGAGCTGACGAGATCGCCCAGCCCAGCCAGCTTTTATCCATATTTTCAGTATCTAGCGCGATAAGGATGTTTGCAGGTTCTTCAAATAATCCGAAGGTTGAAATGATTTGGTGGCAGAGTATCCCGTAAATCAGCATGGCTAAAAAGCGCGTAAAACAAGAGAAAATTAATGATGTACCGGTTCTTTTAACAATAAGCTGCTCAATGGGTAGCGCATGACCAAACAGTAACATTCCGCCCATGACCGTCATATCCGCAGTGGTAAAGGCGATATCAGGGGCGAGGGCTATTAATATTATGATGGAAGGATATATTCCAACCAACAAATTGGTCGCCAAAATTAGAGAGACTTCCGCGGGAAGACCAAACAGATCCATAAACGGACCTGACCATTCGCTCATGACATCAATTAAGCCTGCGCGAATACCAAGTTCCACAAGGATCATTACAGGCACAATAATTTTCAATAGTCCCCAGTAGACGAGAGAGCTTTCTTTAAAAAGCGTCACAGTCGCTGGACCAAGTTTTTTAAACATTATTTTCCTTGAAAGGCAGTGCTTATGGCTTGTGCCGCAGCATTTAGAGCTTCGTCAGCCTCTTTAATAAAACCGTTTAAAGAGACAAACCCGTGCAGCATCCCTTCATATCGGATTACGCCAACAGGTACACCCGCTTTTT
>CAJXWA010000246.1 GCA_913062525.1 uncultured Alphaproteobacteria bacterium
TTCCGCGATTTTCAAGACGCCTTTGATAAAAACGATAGCAAACTTCTTCAAAAAGTTCGAGACGCTGACGATGGTATCAAAGAATTTAACGCAGGTATTAAAAGCTATTTGACGGAACTTGGCCGTGAAATGCTGGAAGAGCAGGATGAAAAACGCTGCACGGAGATTATGACATTTACGACAAATATGGAGAATGTCGGAAATATCGTCGTTCTCAATATGGGCGAACTGCTGGAGCGGAGCACAAATCATCAAGTGGCTTTTTCCAAAGAAGACACCGAAGATCACAGCAAGCTATTTGATATGGTTCTAGCCAACCTGAAGCTGTCCTTTAGCGTATTCCTCACAAGAGAAGCGGCGGCTGCTAAAAGTTTAATCGCTCAAAAGCAAATACTTCGGGATAAAGAACAGCTCGCTGTCAACTCTCACTTAGAGAGATTGCGCGCGGACGGGACTATGGATGAGGTTTCCAGCGCCATGCATCTTGGATTGATGAGTGATCTGCGCCGGATCAATTCCATGATTACATCTGTTGCTTACCCAATTGTTGCTGAACGAGAAAACAAGGCAAAAAAATCAAAGAAAAATGAGAAAGACAAATCTGACAACGAGTTAGACCCCGCAGCTAATCTCTGATTAATTCAGCAATCCCAATTGATTGAGAAATTTGCCAATTAGGCACTGTCTAGCCTCTCCCATCAGGCCTATTTGTAAACTTGAATGCCTTTGGGATCATTTCGCAAGCATGCGGATGAGCTTCTAGTTAGAGAAGCGGGAGCATTCTATCTGGGTAGTCGGTGATGATGGCGTCTATGTTCCAATCAAGAAGTTGTTGGGCATGCTCGGGATCGTTGACCGTGAAAGCAAGAAAGTGATAACCCGCGTCCTGAACAGCTTTAATGGCATCTTCAGTTACAAAATTTGCATCGCAGTGCAAGCTGTCTACCCGGGCTTCTGCAAGACGTCGCTCCCACTCGTAGGGAATTGCATCAGACAGATATCCGCGCGGAAGATGGGGGACAATTTCACCTGTAGTTACCAGTGCTTCTATGTTGAAGGAAGACAATAAAACGGGCAAGTCGGACGGTAAATTTGCCTTCAGTTCTTGTCCTACTATTTTTGCGGTTGGAACTTCCCAACCATCTGTTGGTTTGATCTCCAAATTTAGGGATATATCCAATTTTGTTAGAAGATCAGTTGTTTCTTGCAATGTTGGTATTTGTTGGCCTGCAAACTCATCTGCAAACCACTTTCCGGCATCGAGGGATTTAATTTCTTCCAGTGTTTTTAAAAGAACAGGGCCCGTGCCATCGGTACACCGGTTTACATTCGTATCATGGCAAATGACGCACTGATCGTCGGACGTAATCATTATGTCAATTTCGATAGATTGAGTGCCGACTTCTGAAGCCTTTTTGAAGGATGCAATTGTATTTTCCGGAGCAAGGCCAGAGGCACCGCGATGTCCGATGACCCGCGGCATGGTTTCGAAAAATGTGGCTCTCATCTTAACTCCTGGGTATTTTCTTTTTTATTTAGAAAAATGAACCTTGATGATCTGGAATAGCCCAATTTATGGGGGTTTGACCAGTGTTAATTAAGTAGTCGTTTGTTGCAGAGAAATGGCCATTCCCTATAAAGCCTCTATGGGCAGATAAGGGGGATGGATGAACGCTGCTAAGGACTAGGTTTTCTTGAGAGTTGAGCCGATCAGTTTTTTTAATGGCATGGCTTCCCCACAACAAATAGACAATGTTTTTCCGATGTTTACTAAGAGCATTTATAGCTGCATCGGTGAAATGCTCCCATCCCATTTTTTGATGTGACGCGGCCTTTCCCTGTTCCACGGTAAGAACTGTGTTAAGCAGTAAAACGCCTTGATTAGCCCAATGCTCTAAGCAACCATGTGGGGGAGGTGGTATCTCAAGATCGCGTTGAATTTCCTTATAGATATTTCGAAGCGATGGGGGAATGCGAACATCGTTTTTCACGGAAAAACTCAAACCATGGGCCTGACCTGGGCCGTGATAGGGATCTTGCCCCAGGATGACCACTTTGACCTTATCAAAAGGCGTATGATCAAAGGCAGCAAATATCTGATTTTGTTCCGGATAAATGATTTTACCTTGAGCCGTCTCTGACGTCAAAAAATCAGAAAGGCTGCGCATGTATTCTTGATTAAACTCGTCTTCTATTTGGGTACGCCAGCTTGTTTCCAATTGTTGTTTATTCATGGGGAGACGCCTGCGATATTATAAAAGACCTTTGGTTGATTTTATTGAGTGTAACAGTAGATTTGAAGTATAAAATTACAATCGTTCAATAAAAGGTTGGTGACGATTTGGTATTGAGCTAGTGTTTGTATGCATACAAATGAAAGCGATGACATATGGGAGAATATGTTCGGCCGTCGGAACTGAATGAACTTTTTGCAGTCTTGCCGCAAAAAGACTGGAAGATATTGGCCGGTGGCACAGATTTTTACCCTGCAAAAGTAGGGCAATCGCTTAATGACGATATTTTGGATATCACAAATATACCTGTGCTCACAGAAATAACGGAAACTGAGCATTACTGGCATATAGGAGCAGCTGCGACTTGGAGTGATATTGCCGCAGCAGAACTTCCGCCTTTGTTCGATGGATTGAAATCAGCTGCCAAAGAAATCGGTGGTCGGCAAATTCAAAATGCTGGAACCCTTGGCGGTAATATCTGCAACGCCTCACCTGCTGCAGATGGTGTCCCCGTTTTATTAAGTCTCGATGCGGCGG
>CAJXWA010000247.1 GCA_913062525.1 uncultured Alphaproteobacteria bacterium
CGAATTTCGTTCCACCTAAAACGCCGCCTTTTTGGTTTACAAGTTGATCCACAGCATAACGGAACTGTGCAAGGCCGTTTGTACCAGTCGCGGCAAACGGACCAGATAGTGGATCAATGAAACCGATTTTAATGGTGTCTGCTGCTTGTGCTGTGAAAGCCGTCAATGTAGCTAACGCCGCAGATGCAATAATCGTTGATTTAATATTCAATTTTCCCTCCCGATGGGGCTTAAGACTTCTACCTTATCTGCCAGATCAATTATTATTATGTGGGCGTTTTTAATTATGAGAAGCATTCAGTATTTGAACTGGAAAAATCTCTCGTTTAGGAAAAGATTTCTATATTACTTCTATTCATCCCTTATTAGCGACCTAAGCTAAAAGAGTATAATTTTCATTTACAAATTAATTCAACCTAAAAAATTCTTCTCGATGGTCTTATTCCTTAATCATCTGCAACAAAAAAATGTTTGGAATAAAACTAATATGTAGCTTAACTCGTTGTTTAAATTTGGCAAAATTTAGTTTTTCTAACTGAAAAACTGCACATTTTCACGTTAATCACTCGATTAGAAATAAAGCATTTTTATTTTTTTAAGTTATCGACGAGACACCTGTTCCAGATTTCCAAGAAACATCTTTAATTTTAAGCTTTTGGATGTGACTGATTGAAACCCGCTTTGCAAAGGTTTAAGTTAATAGAACCCGCCCCATTAGAGTTGCATTTGTTCAAAGCAGAGATTTATGAAACAACGAACACGAAAAATATTGCTACAATGCGTCGGCTGGTTCTTTGTGGCGCTTGGTGCCATTGGGGCAGTTCTTCCGGTACTGCCCACAACACCCTTTTTATTGATCGCCTTATGGGCGTTCTCCCAATCATCTGAACGATTTCACTATTGGCTTTTAAATCACCGGATGTTTGGCCCACCACTTCAGGCGTGGGAAGCCCATGGCATTATTCCCATGCGGGCTAAAGTCATCGCACTTTCAACTATGACCTTAAGTGCATCAGTTATTATCATTTTCACTCAAACACCCTGGTACGCAGTGGCTGGAATGCTGGGTTTTATGTCAATTGGTGCCATATTTATCACCACACGCCCGAGCAAAATTCCAAGCACAGAATAAAATCTACAGCGTTGCGAGCCTTCTGGTTAGAAGCCTAAAGAATTTTTCAGAATCAAGGTCATCACAAATATACGCATTAGGAATCTTCTCTTCCACATTCCACCAATCAGCAACTGTTTGCCCCATGGTCAGTTCAGAACTCACTTCGATCTCAAGGTGGACTTTACGTCCTCTGAATATTTCTGGCTCAATCAGATAGGCAATAACACACGGATCATGGAGCGGCCCCCCGTCAAATCCATATCGGGTCATGTCAAACCTATTAAAATAATCAAGCATCCCCCCACAGGCATTGCCCACAGGTGAATTCAGATTCTTAAAATCTTGAAGCCTTGAGGGTGTGACCAGTGCTTTATGGGTAACATCAAGCGGCATCATGATCAGGGGAACGTCCGAATCCACAACTATCTTAGCGGCATGAGGATCAACATATATATTAAACTCCGCGGCCGGTGTCGTATTCCCAAGCTCCTTCACGGCACCGCCCATACAGACAATTTCGTAAATTTTCGGAACAATGCGAGGCTCCTTCACCATAGCCAACGCCATGTTCGTCATTGGTCCCAACAGGCAAACGGTAATGGACTTATCAGGGGCACTCATACAGGAACTGATAATAAAATCGACAGCATGATCATCTTGTAACGGCATCACCGGATCCGGCAAATCGGCCCCATCAATTCCTGTTTTCCCGTGGATCCATTCTGCTGTCACCAGTTTTCTCATGAGCGGTTGGCTCGCGCCTGCAAATACTTTTATATCTGGACGGCCGCCGAGCTCACATATACGTCGCGCGTTACTTTCAGTGATTGACAGAGGCACGTTTCCTGCGACAGCAGTAATACCGAGCAAGTCAAAATTTTCAGTTGAAGATAGAGCCAACAAGATGGCTACCGCATCATCTTGCCCAGGGTCACAATCAAGGATTACAGATCTTTTTTTCATGCTTCAAAATTCGCGCCATCGAAGGGCAGTGTCAAGCGTTCCTTGAAAATAGTCAGGATATCAGCGGAAGGGTTTCATTTGCAGAAAGAAGGTCCGCAAGTTTCAGTAAAGCCGCCTCTAACTGATCACGTTCAGCAACAGCCATCAAGCAAACCCGCACGAAGTGATCATCGAGTTGACGGTTCATGGCAAATCTATCCCCGCCTATCAATGCAATTCCGTTCGATCTCGCCTGCTCTATCAGCTCACTAGGGGCCATGGAAATTGGTAACCGCAACCATAAATGCGGTAAAAATTGATCCTGTTTGAGTTGCCGCGCCGAAATCCATTGGCCCAAAATTTTCTTGGCAAGCAAGAAGCGTTTTCCGCCTTCTACAATCAAATCATCCTGATGCCGCTCAATAACCCCGTCTTCAAGCAGACAATTCACCAAATCCAACGATATAGGGGAG